>NZ_JBEOOQ010000010.1:0-103864 GCF_040309305.1 Pseudoalteromonas sp. RB2-MNA-CIBAN-0110
TAACCCACAAATCATTACCACTGAAGTACAAGCCGATGGCACCTTTAGTGTTGATGTACCAAACGAATTAAGTGAAGGTGAGTTTACTGTTGAGGTATCCGTTACTGACACCGCAGGTAATGAAACCACAGCAACTACGACTGGAGAAATTGATACTTCAGCACCGGTGATCACTATAGATGCACTGGCTGATAGTAACGACACCACTCCAACTATTTCAGGGATTGCGACGGGTGAGCCAGAGGGCACGGTTGTTACTATTACAGTTACTGATGAAGCAGGTAACCCACAAATCATTACCACTGAAGTACAAGCCGATGGCACCTTTAGTGTTGATGTACCAAACGAATTAAGTGAAGATGAGTTTACTGTTGAGGTATCCGTTACTGACACCGCAGGTAATGAAACCACAGCCACAACAACGGGAGAAGTTGATACCACAGCGCCAATAGTTACTATTAATGCGCTAGGCGATACGAGTGATACAACACCAACTATTTCAGGCACAGCTAGCGGTGAGCCAGCTGGTTCAACCGTAACTTTAACAGTGACCGATGCTAACGGTATAGTACAAATAATTACAGCAGAAGTAATTGCAGATGGAAGTTGGACTGTAGAAGTGTCCGCGGCTTTAGCTGAAGGAAGCTACTCTGTAGATGCAAGTATTAGTGATAGCGCTGGTAATGAAGGCACAGCAAGTGCTTCAGGCACAATTGATACAAGCGCATTGACCATTACCATTGATATTATTGGCGAAACTAACGATCAAACACCTCAAATAAATGGTGATACTTTTAATGCACAAGCTGGCTCTCAAGTTGAAGTTCAGATCACTGACTCAGCGGGTGCAATAATTACTTTAACCACAGTTGTTGATGAAAACGGTCTTTGGAGTGTTACTCCGCCTGCAAATTTAGCTGAGGGCACCATTTTAATTAGTGCGACAGTAACAGACATAGGTGGTGGAAGCGCAAATGCAGAGCTTGATGCTGTAATTGATATTACGCCTCCAACCATACAAGTAAATGAACTAGAAACAAGTAATGATACAACACCGGTTATTTCTGGTAACACAACTGACGTAGTTGCAGGCACGGTTATAAATTTAACGGTTACTGATTCTCAAGGGGTTGTTCGCACATTTAGCACAACAACAGATGCCGATGGTAATTGGAGTGTTGAACTTTCTCAAGAGTTGGCCTCGGGCGATTATTCTGTAGAAGCTGAAGTATCTGATGCAGCTGGTAATAGCGCTTCAGATACTGCTACAGGCAACATAGATACATCAGGGCCTAGCTTAACCGTTAACTTTGATACTGTAACTAATGACTCAACACCTACCATTTCAGGCACTAGTGATGCAGACGTTGGTACCAGCATCACGGTTGTTATTACCGATGAAAATGGGGGGGAACAAACACTCACCACTACTGTGGATACAAATGGTAACTGGGAAGTAACTCCACAAGCAGATTTAAATGAAGGTGATAACACCATCGAAGTGAGTGTATCTGACGAAGCAGGAAATACGACAACAGTTACAGATACAATTACGTTAGACACGCAAGCGCCAACGCTCACCATTCAAAACGTGGGCGATGTCAGCGACTTAACACCTGAGCTGCAAGGCACCAGTAATGAAATTGGTGGCACCGTAACACTCACCATCACCGACAGCGAAGGTGCTGTGCAAACCATTGAGACCGTTGTAGGCAGCGATGGTCACTGGGCAATCGAAGTGTCAACAGCCCTTGCGCAAGGTGACTTTAGCGTTGTTGCCAGCATCACTGATGCTGCAGGCAACGACACCACTGCCAACAGCAGTGGTAATGTAGATACTATTACACCCGTTATCACCGTTGATGCACTGGGTTTAGGCAACGACAGCACCCCAGTTGTTAGTGGTACCTCAACAGAGCCTGAAGGCACCGTTGTGATTATTGTTATCACAGACAGTAACGGCAATGAAACACCAATTACAGCCACAGTCGATGCGAACGGCAACTGGCAAGCAATCAGCCCTGAATTACCAGAGGGCAGCTACAACGTGCAAGCCAGCATTACCGATGCCGCAGGTAACACCGATAGTGCCGTGCAATCGGGCACCATTGATAGCCTCGCGCCAACGCTTGTGCTTGATACCGTGGGCGCAACGAACGATAGCACCCCGACTATCAGCGGAAGTAGTAATGCGCCAGCGGGGACTGTTATTAGCATCAGTGTAAGCGATGGCACCACAACAGAAATGTTCACCGCGACAGTACAAGCTGATGGCAGCTGGTCGGCAGATGTACCGAATGCACTGAGCGATGGTGAGCTCACCATTGAAGCTAGCGTGAGTGATAACGCCGGTAATACCACTACATTAAGTGAAACCGCAACACTCAACACCACGGCCCCAAGCATTAGTATTAATGCATTGGTTGATACCAACGACACCACCCCAACCATTAATGGTACAAGCGATGCGGCAGATGGCACCACCATTAGTTTAACGTTTGAAGACAGTGCAGGGAATATTACGACTGTTGATACGACCGTAACGGGCGGCGTATGGAGCGTCGATGCACCAAGCGTACTAGCAGAAGGCGAATATACTGTCACTGCAGAGGTAGACGATGGCCTAGGTAATATCGGCAGCGCCACAGAAGCAGGCGAGATTGACTTAACCGCACCAAGCCTTGTTATTGCAGACAATGGTGTTAGCAATGACACGACACCGACTATCTCGGGTACAAGCGATGCGCCACAAGGCAGTGAAGTCACTATTATTGTGACAGACAGTGCCGGTGCACAGCAAACCATTACCGCGACAGTTGGCGGAAGTGGCGCGTGGTCAGTCCCTGTTACGACAGCCCTTGCAGAAGGTAACTTCACCGTAAGCGCAAGCGTGAGCGATGCCGCAGGCAACGACACCACCGCCACAGGCGCTGGTGAAGTAGACACCACTGCACCGACACTTGTGCTTACCAATCCAGGTTCAAGTAATGATGTAACGCCGATATTTAGCGGCACAAGCGATGCGGTTGAAGGCACGGTTATTAACTTCACCGTAGTGGATGATTTAGGTAGCTCACAAACGTTCACCACCACGGTTGATGCAGACGGGAACTTCTCGGTCGAAGTAATCACTGCACTGGCAGAAGGACCGTATACGATTACTGCCAACATCAGCGATGTAGCAGGTAACAGCACCGATATTACCGGCAACGGCACAATAGACACATCCGCGCCAAGCATTACCGTGGATGCGCCAGTATTAACGAACGACAGCACGCCAACAGTCACAGGCACCAGTGATGCGCCTAACAGCACCATTACGGTTACGTTTACAGATGCAGCAAATGCCACTCAAAGCATTGATGTACAAACCGATGCTAATGGTAACTGGAGTGCGACACCAACAGGTACATTAGCTGAAGGGAACTACAGCGTCAGCGCCAGCATCACCGATGCCGCAGGCAACACAGGCACAGGTACAGACAGTGGCGAAGTCGATATAACACCGCCAGACTTAGCATTTACACCTACCTTCTTATTAGGCTCATTGGTGTTATTAAACGGCACCTCTGATTTACCGGCTGGCAGTGAAATTACCATTACTGAGCAACTTGTTGGCGGCGGTGTGGGCGTAAGTTACACCACAACCACTGACGCCAATGGTAACTGGTCACTGACTGGTATTGATATCTCATTACTTGATGTTGGCTCAGTGATCGCAACAGCGACCGATGCCGCAGGTAATACCCGTACAATTAGCTCAGATGACTTTGATAATACACCGCCGACACTCACTGTTGATGTTGCAGCACAAAGCGACAGCAACACGCCAATCATAAGCGGCACAAGTGATGCGGGTGAAGGCGCGCAAGTCACTATTGTAGTGACCGACAGCGCAGGCAACCCGCAAACCATCACCGCCTTAGTGGATGCCAATGGCAACTGGAGCGCCACACCAGCGACACCATTAAGTGAAGGTGAAAGCACGATTGAAGTAAGTGTGCGCGACAGTGTCGGCAACGAAACCACCTTGAGTGATACCAGTACCATCGACACGCAAGCGCCAACACTCACCATTCAAAACGTGGGCGATATAAGTGATTTAACACCAGAGCTGCAAGGCACCAGTAATGAAATTGGTGGCACCGTAACACTCACCATCACCGACAGCAGAGGCATCAATCAAACCCTTAGCACCGTTGTAGGCAGCGATGGCCACTGGGCTATTGAAATTCCAGGTGCCCTTGCACAAGGTGATTTTACTGTAAGCGCGAATATTACTGATGCGGCAGGCAACGACACCACTGCCAACAGCAGTGGTAATGTAGATACTATTACACCCGTTATCACCGTTGATGCACTGGGTTTAGGCAACGACAGCACCCCAGTTGTTAGTGGTACCTCAACAGAGCCTGAAGGCACGGTTATCAACATTATTATTACCGACAGCAACGGTGATGAGCACCCAATCACCGCTACTGTGGATGCAAACGGTAATTGGCAAGCAACCAGCCCTGAATTACCAGATGGAAGCTACAACGTACAAGCCAGTATCACCGATGATGCAGGCAACACCGGCGGCGCCACACAAACAGGCAGCTTAGATACTTTAGCGCCGACACTGACGTTAGACACAGTAGGTGCCACGAATAACAGCACACCAACAATTAGCGGGACATCGAACGCGCCAGTAGGCACGGTTATAACGATTAACGTCACGGATGCAGATAATACAGAAACGTTCATCACGACAGTGCAAGCCGATGGCAGTTGGTCAGCCGATGTACCGAATGCACTGAGCGATGGTGAGCTCACCATTGAAGCTAGCGTTAGTGATAGCGCAGGCAACACCACCACGTTAAGTGAAACCGCGACACTCAATACCACTGCGCCAAGCATCAGTATTAATGCACTGGTTGACACCAATGACACCACGCCAGAAATTCGCGGGACAAGTGATGCGGCAGATGGCACCACCATTAGTTTAACGTTTGAAGACAGTGCAGGGAATATTACGACTGTTGATACGACCGTAACGGGCGGCGTATGGAGCGTCGATGCACCAAGCGTACTAGCCGAAGGCGAATACACCGTAACAGCTACCGTGAATGATGGGCTGGGCAATATAGGGAGTGCAACAGAGACTGGTCAGATCGACCTTACTGGTCCGAGCCTTGTTATTACCGACAACGGCGTAGGCAACGACACCACCCCAACGATTGCAGGTACCAGCGATGCACCGCAGGGAAGTGAAGTAACGATTGTTGTCACTGACAGCAGTGGCACACCGCAAACAATAAGCGCCACCGTACTTGCTAATGGTACGTGGTCAATTCCTGTACCGATAGCACTTGCAGAAGGTGCATACACCATTAGTGCGAGTGTTGAAGATGCCGCAGGCAACGACACCACCGCCACAGGCGCTGGTGAAGTAGACACCACTGCACCGACACTTGTGCTTACCAGTCCAGGTTCAAGTGATGATGTAACGCCGATATTTAGCGGCACAAGCGATGCAGTTGAAGGCACGGTTATTAACTTCACCGTAGTGGATGATTTAGGTAGCTCACAAACGTTCACCACCACGGTGGATGCTGATGGCAACTTCTCAGTTGAAGTAATCACTGCACTGGCAGAAGGACCGTATACGATTACTGCCAACATCAGCGATGTAGCAGGTAACAGCACCGATATTACCGGCAACGGCACCATTGATACCACTGCACCAAGTGTGAGTGTAGATGCGCCAATATTAACAAACGACAGCACGCCCACAGTGACAGGCACCAGTGATGCACCTAATAGCACCATCACGGTGACGTTTACAGATGCAGCGAATGCAGTGCAAACTATTGATGTACAAACCGATGCTAATGGTAACTGGAGTGCGACACCAACAGGTACATTAGCTGAAGGTAATTACAATATCAGCGCCAGCATCACTGATGCTGCAGGCAACACAGGCACCGGCACGGACAGTGGCGAAGTAGACGTAACCCCGCCAGCACTTGCCTTTACACCAACGTTTGAACTTGGCTTATTAGTCACATTAAGTGGTACGTCTGACTTGCCAGCAGGCAGTGAAATTACCATTACCGAGCAACTGGTTGGCGGTGGTATTGGTGCAACATATACCACTACAACGGATGCGGATGGCAACTGGTCATTAGTCGGGTTGGATGTATCTTTACTTGATGTTGGCTCAGTGATCGCAACAGCGACCGATGCCGCAGGTAATACCCGTACAATTAGTTCAGATGACTTTGATAATACGCCACCGACACTCACTGTTGATGTTGCAGCACAAAGCGACAGCAATACACCGGTTATTAGCGGCACAAGCGATGCGGGTGAAGGCGCGCAAGTCACTATTGTAGTGACCGACAGCGCAGGCAACCCGCAAACCATCACCGCGCTTGTGGATGCAAACGGTGATTGGAGTGCCACACCAGCGACACCATTAAGTGAAGGTCAAAGCACCATTGAAGTAAGTGTACGCGACAGTGTCGGCAATGAAACCACCGTGAGTGATACCACGACTATCGACACGCAAGCGCCACTACTCACCATTCAAAACGTGGGCGATGTCAGCGATTTAACACCAGAGCTTCAGGGCACCAGTAATGAAATTGGTGGCACTGTAACACTCACCATCACCGACAGCGAAGGTGCTGTGCAAACCATTGACACTATAGTTGGCAGCGATGGTCACTGGGCAATCGAAGTATCGACAGCCCTTGCACAAGGTGACTTTAGCGTTGTTGCAAGCATTACCGATGCGGCAGGTAACGAGAGTACAGCGAACAGCAGTGGTAATGTGGATACTATTACGCCAATCGTCACCGTTGACGCACTAGGCTTAGGCAACGACAGCACACCAGTGATTAGTGGTACTTCAACAGAGCCTGAAGGCACCGTTGTAAACATTGTTATTACCGACAGTAACGGTGATGAGCACCCAATCACCGCTACTGTGGATGCAAACGGCGATTGGCAAGCAACCAGCCTTGAATTACCAGATGGAAGCTACAACGTACAAGCCAGTATCACCGATGATGCAGGCAACACCGGCGGCGCCACACAAACAGGCAGCTTAGATACTTTAGCGCCGACACTGACGTTAGACACAGTAGGCGCCACTAATAACAGCACGCCAACAATTAGCGGGACATCAAACGCGCCAGCAGGCACGGTTATAACGATTAACGTCACGGATGCAGATAATACAGAAACGTTCACCGCGACAGTACAAGCCGATGGCAGTTGGTCAGCGGATGTACCGAACGCGCTAACTGATGGTCCACTCACTATCGAAGCAAGCGTAAGCGACAGTGCAGGCAACACCACTACATTAAGTGAAAACGCAACACTCAACACCACGGCGCCAAGTATCAGTATTAATGCACTGGTTGACACTAATGACACCACGCCAGAAATTCGCGGGACAAGTGATGCAGCTGATGGCACCACCATTAGCTTAACGTTTGAAGACAGTGCAGGGAATATTACGACTGTTGATACGACCGTAACGGGTGGTGTATGGAGCGTCGATGCACCAACTGATTTAGCCGAAGGTGAATATACTGTCACCGCAGAGGTAGATGATGGACTGGGCAATATTGGCAGTGCCACCGAGACAGGTCTGATAGATCTAACAGGTCCGAGCCTTGTTATTACCAACAACGGTGTAGGCAACGACACCACGCCAACGATTGCAGGCAGTAGTGATGCACCGCAAGGCAGTACGATAACGGTTATAGTGACAGATAGCAGTGGTGCAGCGCAAACAATGAGCGCCACCGTACTTGCTAATGGTACGTGGTCAATTCCTGTACCGGTAGCACTTGCAGAAGGCGCATACACCATCAGCGCAAGCGTGAGCGATGCAGCAGGCAATGACACCACCGCTACTGGCGCTGGTGAAATAGACACCACCGCACCGACATTGATCCTAACGAATCCAGGTTCAAGTAATGACATTACTCCGACACTCAGCGGAACAAGCGATGCGGTTGAAGGCACGGTTATTAACTTCACCGTAGTGGACGATTTAGGCAATACACAAACGTTCACCACCACGGTTGATGAAGATGGCAACTTCTCAGTCGAAGTGCCAACAGCGATAGCAGAAGGACCGTATAGTATTGAAGCTAACATCAGCGATGTGGCAGGTAACAGCACCGATATTACAGGCAACGGCACCATTGATACGACCGCACCGAGTGTGAGTGTAAATGCGCCGTTACTAACCAACGACAGCACGCCCACGGTTACGGGCACCAGTGATGCGCCTAACAGCACCATCACGGTTACGTTTACCGATGCAGCGAATGCAGTGCAAACTATTGATGTACAAACCGATGCAAGTGGTAACTGGAGTGTAACGCCAAGCGGCGATTTAGCGGAAGGTAATTACAGCGTCAGCGCCAGCATCACCGATGCCGCAGGCAATACAGGCACGGGTACAGACACTGGCGAAGTCGATATAACCGCTCCGGATCTTGAAATTATTCCATCGTTTTTATTAGGTAATTTAGTTTCTCTTTCGGGGGATTCTGATCTACCAGGGGGTTCTGTAATCACTATTACAGAGTACCTAGTTGGGGGATTAGTTGGTGCAACTTATACAGCAACGACAAATCCTGATGGTACGTGGGGGCTTGCAAACATAACAGTACCTTTACTAAACCTTGCCTATGTGACTGCCAGTGCAACGGATGCAGCTGGTAATGTCAGAACAATCAATACACTTGATTTTGATAACGTAGCACCAGAATTAACCGTTAGTGTCGATGCTTTATCTAATGACAGTACGCCAGTAATTAGCGGCACCACCGATATGGGGCAAGGCACTGTAATTAATATAACCGTGACTGATAGTGAAGGAGAAAGCCAAGCGTTTACTGCGACAGTTCAAGCCGGTGGCGACTGGTCTGTTGCTGTACCTGCAGAGCTAGCGCAAGGTCAATATACTGTTGTTGCAGAGGTTAGAGACAGTGTTGGTAACTTAACAACGCAGCAGGCTCAAGGTGAAATAGATAGCGTTGCTCCTACATTAATTGTGAACGAAGTTAACGCGACAATAGATACAACACCTACAATTTCAGGCACAAGTAATGAGATAGGTGCAGATGTAAGCATTATTATTGGTGGTCAAACACTAACAGCAACTGTGGGTACTGATGGCAATTGGCAAGTAGATGTCCCCGTAGCACTTGTTGATGGTGATTATACGGCTCAAGTAAGTGTTACCGATGATGCTAATAATACCAGCAGCACGACTATTGATTTAACAATTGATACCCAAGTACCTGTTATTGTACTTAATGATATAACTGTATTTAACACTAATACACCAATTGTAAGTGGTACTTCAACTGAACCACAGAATACGGTGGTCGATATAGTCATTACAGATAGCAACGGTGATATACATACTTTAACCGCAATAGTTGATGCTAGCGGCGATTGGCAAGTTACAGCGCCAAGCTTGCCAGATGGCAATTATGATGTAGAGGTAAGTATTACCGATGATGCTGGTAATACAGGCTCTGATACAGGTTCGAGTTTTGTTGATACTCAAGCACCAAGTATTACTATAAATGCATTAGGTACAATTAATAACAGCACGCCAACTATTTCAGGCACATCCAATGAACCTGAAAACACGAGTATTACAGTAACTGTGACCGATGGAGATAGTACCGAGACTTACACAACTGTTGTTGGTGCAGGAGGTGCTTGGACTGTAGATATTACAGATGTACTGACTGATGGTGAAGTTACAGTTTCTGCAAGTGTTACTGATGCCGCAGGGAATGAATCAGTTGCAAATAGTACCGCAACTTTAAATACCAATGCGCCTACAATTAATATTAATACAATTGTTGATACGAACGATCAAACACCAGCAATATCAGGCACAAGTAGTGCAATAGATAACTCGGTGATCACAGTCGTTATAACTGACGTTAATAACGTTTCACATACTGTAACTACGACGGTAGTAGGCGGTATTTGGAGTGTTGATGCGACAGATATTCTACCTGAAGGTGAATTTACTGTTTCGGCAAGTGTAACTGAAGGAAGCTTAACGAGTAATACAACAGGTAGCGGTGTTATCGATTTAACCGCGCCAACGCTTAGTATTACGCCGCTTGTAACTTTAAATGATACAACGCCTACAATTTCAGGCACAACAACCGCACCGCAAGGCGCATTAGTTATTATTTTAATTACTGATAGCTTAGGTGCAGAGCAAACGGTTAATGCTACGGTTGGTGCAAATGGCACATGGTCAGTCGCTGCAAGTACAGAGTTGAGCGAGGGCATTTACACGGTTTTAGCTTCAACCACAGATACTGCCGGTAACCCTGTAAACACAAGTACTACAGGGGTAGTTGATATAACAGCGCCAGTTGTGACCATTAACGATATTGCTGGAAGTACCGATCTAACTCCAAGTATTTCAGGGAATGTGACAGGTGCCATGGTAGGTGATGCAGTTGCTGTGGTATTTACCGATGCACTAGGGAATAAGCATACTGTAAATACAACAGTTCAAACTGGTGGTATATGGTCTTTAGAGGCAAGTAGTTCTCTTTCACAAGGCGATTATTCAGTTGAAGTATTTGTTACTGACAGCGCTGGTAATACCGGGGACGCAACAAATACAGCAACTATTGATACAATTGCTCCTGAAATTAGTATTAATCAAAGTTCATTAATACTAACTCAAGATAGCACTCCATTGATTACAGGTACGTCTAACGAGGAAAATACAAACGTTATTGTTACCTTTACTGATTCTGCTGGAGTTTCTCATCAAATGACCGTTCAAACCGATGGCAATGGAGACTGGCAAGCGGCTGCTAATAATATTTTAGCTGACGGTGTTTACAGTGTTAGTGCAACTATTAGCGATGCTGCGGGCAATACTTCGGTCGACAATAAAACCGGTGGTGAGGTTGATACCGTGGGACCAGAGCTAACAATTGTGCCTTCGTTCCTATTAGGTCAGTTGGTTTCTTTATCTGGTACATCTGATTTGGGCGAAGGTAAAACCGTTACGGTTACTCTAGAGCTTGCAGGTGATTTACTCGATTTAACATACGATGTAACCACAGATGCAAATGGTGATTGGGAGCTATTAGGCCTAGCCGTTAATGTTATTGGCTTATCAGTTATTGAAGCCTCTGCAACCGATGATGCGGGTAACACCACCACTATTACGACTGCTGATGTAGATGCTTCAACCCCAGTACTAAATGCAGTAGTTGACTTTGCTACTGGTGAGGGCGATTTACCAATAATTAGTGGTACGACCGACCAAGCACCAGGCACTGAAGTGCTAGTTAAAGTGGTAGATAGCGGAAATGTAGTACAAGAGCTTACGGCTATAGTGCAAGCCGATAATACGTGGGCTGTGCAGGTTCCTCAATCATTAGCTGAGGGGACATTTAGCGTAACAGTTGACGTGTTAAGTGAGGTCGGTATTACTACCACGCAACTACTTACTGGAATGGTGGATACAATATCGCCAACACTTGGCTTACAGGTTATTGGCACAACATCAGACTCCACGCCAATAATCCAAGGTACCAGTGATTTAATTAATGGTGTTGTTGAAATACAACTAGATGGCGGTTCAGTTTTAACCACCACGGTTAATGCAGCTGGGTTATTTTCACTCGAGGTAGATGCACTAACTGAAGGGCAGCATGTTGCGAATGTGAGTATTACTGATGATGCAGGTAATGTAGTTACCGATACGCTTGAATTCGTCGTTGATACGCTAGTACCAGTGGTTGGAATTTTACCACTGAGCATTAGCAATACAGATATATTAGAGCTTTCAGGTACATCACCAGAAGCGGAAGGCACAAATATTGATGTAACTGTTATTGGTAGTAATGGTGAAAAAACGGTATTTAATACCTTAATTGGTAGCGATGGCAAGTGGTCTTTAGTAACTACTAGCTTATCAGATGGTGTATATACTGTTTCTGCAAGTATAACTGACGCGGCAGGTAATACAGGGCAGTCGGCCATTGAGCAAGTAACCATAGATACTATAGCGCCAGCGCTAGGAATTGATGCGTTTGGTGTACTTAATACGCTAACACCTACTATTGAAGGGACAAGCGATGAAGAGGTAGGAAGTTTAATTACCGTAAATATTACTGACTCTACAGATACATTATATGTAGTTACCACTTCGGTATTAGGAGACGGAACATGGCTTATTGTTACTCCTTTACTTGCTGAAGGTGACTTAACAATTGAGGCAATAAGTACAGATGATGCTGGGAATATAACAACAGTTACGCAAACGGGCACTATTAGTACAACCTTACCAGGTTTGTTAATTAATCAAATTGTAGATACAAGCGATACAACGCCAACAATTACAGGTACCACAGATATATTAGCAGGTGACGTACAGGTAGTTATTACCGATAGTAGCGGTACAGCAACGACATATAACACCCAAGCTATTGCAGGTGTATGGACTCTAATACCTACAACACCATTAGCTGAAGGTGCCTTTACTGTAAGTGCTACAGTTGAAAACTTAGGGCTTACAAGTTCTACAAGCCTAGGTGGCATTATTGATTTAACACCACCAACAGTTGAAGTTAACCAGTTACCTGTTACTAATAACCCGTTACCAACAATTACAGGTACAAGTGATGCACCAGCAGGTACAAATGTGAGTGTTGTTATTACCGATGCTAATAATGATTCACAAACTATTACCGCTCAAGTTTCAGGCAATGGCACATGGTCAGTAACAGCTACCACCGCGCTTAGTGAAGGTAGCTTTAATGCAACAGCATCGATAAGCGATACAGCGGGTAACTCTGCTAGCGATACTATGGTGTCAAGCACCGATTATACTGCACCAACTGTAGTGATAGACCCAATTACAGTAGGGCAAGATACAACGCCTACCATTACGGGTTCTGTAACTGGAAGCTTTGCAGGTGCGGCTGTAATAGTTATGTTTACTGATTCAGCTGGTGCCACTCACAATGTTGACACAACCGTTGGCACTGATGGAACTTGGAGCGTGATATCGGCAGAAGTACTTAGTGAAGGTAACTACACTGTAGATGTTGGCATTGCTGATGGTGCAGGTAATACTGGTACGCAATCATCAAGTAGCGCAATTGACTCAGGTATTACAATTGACTCGGGACTAGAACTAACAGCAGAACAAAGCCCAGTTATAACAGGTACAGCTGCTCCAGGTGAGTCTGTAACTGTTACCTTTAGTGGTCCAACTGAAAGTATTGTATTAATAGAAACTGTTAATGCATCGGGTGTATGGAGTGCTACAGCTAATACTGCCTTAGCTGATGGGGAGTACACAGTAACAGCCGTAGCAACTGATACATCAGGCAATACAACTTCAAGCGGTAGTTTATCTGGATTGGTTATTGATACTACACCAATAAGTTTTGAAATCACTGATTTTGACTCTGGGATATTAGGTGTTTTATTACCGTCAGTTGAAGGAACAACAGAACCAGATACTGAAGTGTATATTATTGGCTCTTCATTATTGGGTGTTAACTTACTCGGTCTAGATTTAGATGTACTAGATAATGCAGGAAGTTTTACTTCCGATAGCAATGGAGATTGGGGAGGCTTTCTAAATTTACTCAATCTAAACATAGGTGGAGGAGAGCAATTCTACTTTGTAACTGTTGATGAAGCAGGAAACTACTTAATCAAAAATACTGGAAACACAATAGAGGATACGGGAAATATTTACGATAATGGAGCAAGCGCTGCTTCTGGCGACACAATCCCTGCATCATTTAGCGAAGAGTCGGCTCTAGGCGATACAATCTCTAATGAAGTTTCAAGCAACAACATATTAAGCACTGAAACAATTGACTTAGGTAACTTGAGTGGTCTATCAGCACCTGAGCAAACTGTGCAAGTGAGTTCGGCGGAACCGCTTAATATTGATGACGTTATTATTAGCGAAGATGCAGAGCAGCTTATAGCGCTAAATACACTGGTTGAGGACGAAGGCTCTGCAATTGCTTATACTCCAGCTCAAAGTGGGGGAAGCATTGATGCAGCAGCACCTGCGGTTGATGTACAAAATCAATCGGAAGAGATGATCAAACACTTAATTGAAAGTAGTAATAATCAAACGGATATTTAATATCAATAAAGCCCTCTTAATTATTAAGGGGGCTTACATAATTAAGCAAATTGGTATTATTAGAATAAAGGACATTAAAAAAGCCTTATTGATAAATCAATAAGGCTTTTTTAATGTGAAATTTTGGGCTTAAGCTTTTAAATTACGAACCAGTTTACTCTCGGTATTTACAGACTTACCGGCTTGGTCGTAGGTCATTGACGTTGGTGCGCCAATTAATATCTCTTTTAATTGTTTAACACTTAGTTGCGCTTGGCGGGCAGCATGAGCATTAACATTATTTTGTTTTTGGCATTGCGCAAGTTGAGTTTTAACTTGGCTTATTAGCTCAGATATTTCAGGGTTTTGTGAGTCGTTACTGGCAATAAGCTTACTTAGCTCTTTATCTAGAGTGCTTAGCTTAGTTAAAAAAGACATTTTTTGTTGGGTAATTTCTTTTAAACCAGCACCACGTCGTGAGGCAATAGCAGTAAGCTCGTCGTTTAATAGCGCGTGCAAAGAGTCTAAACAACTTACTTGTTGGTTTAGTTTTACGCTAATTAAACTATTATGATCAGCCATACACGTTAAACTCAAAATCAGCTAAGTTTTTAGCAAGCTTTTCACTGTCCACTTGATATTTACCTTCGGTTATTGCTTTTTTAAGCTCAGCAACTTTATCGCTATCAAAGCCAGACGATTGCTGTGCTTTATCTTGAAGCGTTTTTAATTGCTGCGCTTGCGGCGTCAAGCTTACAGAGTCACTTGCTGCTTTAGGCGAAGGAGTCTGCGTCGCTTGTGTATTTGCGTTATCTTTTTTTAAATCAACTTGTTGTTGCTTTGCATTTGTTAACGCATTAGCTTGTTGATTACTGCCATTAACTTGATTAACCATAATAATAAACCCGTATATTACCCAACTTATGCCATGTTATCGGCATATACGTAGGATACTTTAGTATAAATCTAAATTAAATATTCACTTGAACAGACTCTACACCATCTACTCGCGCATTTAAAACTTTACCTGATTTTTTGTTTTTTATTTGTATCTGTTCGCCCAAAGTACCGTCTTCTAAAGCAATACCTGTGGTTTTAATTCTAAGGCCTCTAAGGTTAGCGTAAATATTAACAGAGTCACCTTTACACACCATACAAATTTGGTTTAGTAATACTGGCATACCACTTCTAATATTTCGTTTACTTCTGCTGCCTATTAGCATTGTGGGGTCATCTAAGTACTGTATGCGTACAAAGTGAGTTGGTTTCATTTCAATACTTAAATGCGATTTAGTTATTACTTCACCGCGGGTTAAATTAGCAGTGGCAACAACAACTGGAGCCATTTCAACAACTCTTACATGAACGTATTGAGCCCACGTTTGCGCATCATTGCACTTGGCTTGTAAGGTTACTTGGCGGTTAAATGGTGGCTCATCGGATGTTGATAATTCAAGTTCAGTATTACAGACACGATCAGGAATGCGACTATCTAAAGGCAGTGCACTTAATTGAGTATTAGTATTTTGCAATGTACCAATCTGCTTAGCTATATAAGCAACGGCCATGTCTTGTAATAAATCTTTACTAAACACTTTAGCTTGCAAAGGGAATACAAAGCACAAGCTAGTAACAAAATAAAAAACACTGTATCTTCTGATTTTTTTTAACAAACTCATAATGTTTCGACTATGCTTATGGTTTCAAACAGGGTATAAATATTTTGCGTCAAAAAGTAGACGCACCCGCGATGTTATGTAGCTTTATAAATAGAAAGCAATTATCGTTCCGTATTATTTGTTTTCTTTAGGAGATTTGAATGGCAGGCATTTTAGACTCAGTAAACCAACGCACACAGTTGGTTGGGCAGAACCGCCTAGAATTACTTTTATTTAAGCTCAGAGGGCGTCAGCGTTTTGGTATTAATGTATTTAAAGTGAGAGAAGTGCTGCAATGCCCTCCACTAACAAGCATGCCAAAATCTAATCCGTATATTCGTGGTGTTGCACATATTCGTGGTCAAACCATTTCGGTTATTGATTTATCAATGGCTGTAGGTGGGCGCCCAATCGACAACATTAAAGACAGCTTTATAATCATTGCTGAATACAATCGCTCTGTGCAAGGGTTTTTAGTGGGCGGAGTTGAACGTATTGTAAATATGAATTGGGAAAAAATAATGCCACCGCCATCAGGCGCCGGACGTTATTCATATTTAACGGCAGTGACCGAAATCGAAAATGAATTAGTCGAAATTCTCGATGTAGAAAAAATTCTCAACGAAATTTGCCCAGTAAACACAGAAGTAAGTGCTGAAGTTGCACAAAGCGGCGATATTCAAAAAGATTTAGGCGAACGTATCGTATTTATTGCAGACGACTCTGCTGTTGCGCGTAATCAAGTTAAACGTGCCCTAGAGCCGTTAGGCGTGCAAACAGAGCTTGCCAAAAATGGTAAAGAAGCACTTATAAGATTAAAAGAAATAGCAGAGCTTGATTGTAAAAACGATATTACTGAGCGAGTAGCGTTACTTATCTCAGACGTTGAAATGCCAGAAATGGACGGCTATACCTTAACAGCTGAAATAAAAGCAGATCCCAAACTTGCACCTTTGCATGTTATTTTGCATACCTCTTTGAGTGGTGTTTTTAACCAGGCTATGATTGAAAAAGTCGGGGCAGATGACTTTATTGCTAAATTTAACCCAGACGAATTAGCAACAGCGGTTAAAAAGTGGGTTCATTGTGATTAACAAAAATAGGTGCTACTAACTTGAATAATAAAGATTTGCAGCAAAGTGAATACGACCAGTTTCGTTCGTTTTTAGAGCAGCAATGCGGCATTGTTTTAGGTGAAAACAAACAGTATTTAGTTAAAAGCCGACTTGCTCCGTTAATGACTCGATTTAATGTGGGATCTTTATCGGAGTTGGTTAGTAAAACTCTCGGGCCTCACGAGCGGCAATTAAGAGCCGCAGTGGTTGATGCAATGACCACAAACGAAACGTTGTGGTTTAGAGATCAATACCCGTTTGAGTTGCTCCAAAATAAGCTTTTTCCTGAGTTTAAAGACTTAAGAAGGCCTTTAAAAATTTGGTCTGCTGCCAGCTCATCAGGACAAGAACCCTATTCAATAGCTATGTCAGTAGCTGAATTTAATACTAAGCAACCTGGTGTGCTTCGTATGGGTGCACAAATTATTGGTACCGACATATCTAATACCATGCTTGATATGTGTAAAAATGCAGAATATGACGCGCTTGCACTTGCCAGAGGGTTATCTGCAGAGCGTCGTAAAAAGTTTTTTAAAGACAGCGGCAATGGTATGGCACAAGTAAACGATACAATAAAAAAACAAGTTAGTTTTAGGCACCTGAATTTGCTTGATTCTTACGCGTTAATGGGCAAGTTTGATATTATTTTTTGCCGTAATGTACTTATTTACTTTGCGCCTGAAATAAAAGCTAAAATTATTAATCAGTTTGCACAAGCATTAAACCCAAAAGGGTACTTATTTTTAGGAGCGTCAGAGTCTCTAACTGGCCTAAGTACTGAATTTGATATGGTTAGATGCAACCCCGGTATCATTTACCAAAAGAAATAATTAAGTTAATTCATTTCCCTAAAACGACGCACCAAGCGTCGTTTTTCTATTTAGATACATAGTCTTATAAAAATATAACACTTCCTAATATTAATGGCTTATTTTTTGCTTTATTCATGGGTAAGTCAATTTTTTGGAGAAGGTTATGGCTATCAGTTTTGATAAAGCATTAGGTGTGCATCCGCAAGCCATGTTGATCCGTTCACAGCGAGCTGAATTAATTGCAACTAATATAGCTAACGCTGATACGCCTGGCTATAAAGCAAAAGATATTGATTTTGCCTCTGCATTAAAAGCGGCAAGGTCAACCCAGCAAAGCGGCAATACTATGGTAAGAACTAATGATAAACACATTGGTGGAGGTACTCATAGTATGGGCAGTTCAGAATCATTTCGTTTGCCAAATCAATCAGATACAGGTGATGGTAACTCGGTTGATATACAAGTGGAACGAAACTTGTATACACAGAATGCTATGGAGTATCAGGCCAGCTTGCAATTTTTAAGCGGCAAATTTAAAGGCCTGAATAAAGCTCTCGGTAGTCAAGGATAAAAATTATGAGTTTATATAATGTTTTCGATATTGCAGGTTCGGGTATGAGCGCACAAAACGTTCGCTTAAATACTACAGCTAGTAATATTTCTAATGCTAATACCATTAGTTCATCTCAAGACAAAACGTACCGAGCGCGCCAACCTGTATTTGCGGCTGAGCTAACAAAGGCTTCAGCATCAGTAAGTAACCAACAGGGCTCCGCAGTTGGTGTTAAGGTTTTGGGCATTGTTGAAAGTAATGCACCATTACAAATTGAATATAACCCAAACCATCCAAGTGCGGATGAAAATGGCTATATCTATAAACCCAACGTCAATGTTGTAGAGGAGATGGCAAATATGATTTCTGCCTCTCGTTCTTACCAAACAAACGTGCAAGTTGCTGATGCAGCAAAGCAAATGCTAAGTAAAACACTGTTGCTAGGGCAGCGGTAACCGAGGGTAGGTTATGAGTAACGATATTAGTACATCTTCATCCTATTTAGACTCTATACGCTGGCAAGAATCGCAAGTAGCGACCAGTGATAATGAGAGTGATGCGTTAACACAAGAAGACTTTTTCTCTTTGTTAACTCAGCAATTATCGTTTCAAGATCCCAGTAACCCTGCGGATAACGATCAAATGATTGCGCAAATGACTAGTTTCACAATGGCGCAAGGCATCAGCGATTTAAATTCAAATTTTGATAGCTTAGCGTCTTCTATGACATCAAATTCAGCATTGCAAGCATCAACACTTGTTGGCAAGCAAGCTTTACTTGAGTCAAACACCCTGGATTTAAATGAAACGGGTGATGCCAGAGGCTCTGCAGTGGCAGAAGAAGCCGTTGATAACTTAAAAATTAAAGTGACAGATGCATCAGGTCAGCTAGTGAGAACTATTGATATGGGTTCTCAATCAGCAGGTGCAGTACGTTTTGCGTGGGATGGCAAAAATGAAGCCGGTGAGCGTTTACCTGAAGGTGAATACTCAGTAACCGCCGAAGGAAGTACTGACGGCGAATTTTCAAGCTTGCCCATTGCTACATTCAAGAACATTGAAAGCGTTAATATTAATGGCTCAAGTGGCATTATTATTAACACTAAAGAAGGTGCGGTTAGGCTGACAGATGTAGCAGAAATCGCGTAATAAATTTTAGTATTTTTCGCCTGCTAGCAGGCCACAGACTAACAGGTTAGAGGTGAATTATGAGCTTCAATATTGCATTAACCGGCCTTGCTGCCGCGCAAAAAGATTTAGACGTAACGGCAAATAATATTGCAAACGTTAATACCACAGGTTTTAAAGAGTCACGCGCTGAGTTTGCCGATGTTTACGCTTCATCAGTGTTTAGCTCTGGTAAGACTAAAAATGGTGACGGTGTGCAAACAACCATGGTTGCGCAGCAGTTTCACCAAGGCTCACTGCAATTTACAAATAACTCACTTGATTTAGCAATCACTGGTGAAGGTTATTTTGCGATGACCGACGATTTATCTTCGCAAGATTTAACATATACACGTGCGGGTGCATTTAAGCTTAACCAAGATAACTTTATGGTTGACGCAAAAGGTAACTTTTTACAAGCATTCCCAGTTGATTCATCTACAGGTGATACAACGTCGGTAAGTTTGAGCACAACTGATCCAATTCAAATCCCTGATTCGTCTGGTTCACCTCGCGCAACAGAAAATGTATTTTTGTCGTTTAACTTAGATGCAACGGCGGATCCATCAGGTCTAGATTTTGACCCTACGTCTAGTGGTACTTATAACTCATCTACGTCAACAACAGTATATGATTCACTAGGTGAGCCGCACATCTTACAGTACTTTTTTGCTAAAGAAGATGATGCCGCAGCAGGTGGTACAGATAACAGTTGGGAAGTATACGCAACACTTGATGGCAAAGTAGTTGATGGCACAACTGGTGGAGAACAAACAACGACACCTTATACACCACTGACTACCCTAGGTTTTAACTCAAGTGGTTTGCCATCAACAACAGGTGGTGTGGCAAATACAAATACAACTACTTTTGATGAAATATTACTACCAGCGGGTTCTGGCGCTGGTTTATCAACATTACTAGACAATGGTGCAACTTTCCCTGGTACTGGTATTGAGCTTAACTGGCGCGATGAAAATAACACGGCAGGACGTATCCCAACTCAGTATTCAAGTGGTTTTGAAGTAAAAGCACTCGATCAAGATGGCTCAACAGTTGGTCGTTTAGCCGGAATTGATATTGGCACAGACGGTAAAATTGTCGCTTCTTACAGTAATGGTGACTCAACATTCCTAGGCCAAGTGGCTATGGTACGTTTTCCAAATTCACAAGGGTTATCACAAGTGGGTGATACAAGCTGGAAGCAAAGTATTGATTCAGGTGAACCTGTAGCGGGTGAAGCTGGTTCGGGTACATTTGGTGGAATTAACTCATCAGCGCTTGAGCAATCAAATACAAACCTTACTAATGAACTAGTAGACTTAATTACTGCACAGCGTAATTACCAAGCAAACTCACGTGCGCTTGAAGTTAACTCAACTATTCAGCAAAGTATTTTGCAGATTCGATAAGCTAAACCTCATTAAATATATTAGGCTGCATTTTTGCAGCCTTTTTTATAAGTCATCTTTGTAAGCCCTTCTAAATACCTCTCAATGTTGCGTCAAATTTAATCTGGCACCTATTTTGCATTTATAAGTTCAGAGATTTTTTATGTGAGTCGATACTATGGACAAAATGGTCTACATTGCGGCCTCTGGCGCTAAGCAAAGCCTACAAGGGCTTGCTTTAAAAGCCAATAATTTGGCAAATGCAAATACAACGGGTTTTAAAGCTGACTTTGCGCAGGCGCGTTCTATGCAAGCGTTTGGCGAAGGTTTGCCTACACGTGTATTTTCAATGCAAGAGCGTCCGGGTTCAAACATGGTATCGGGTGGCATTGTTCAAACCGGGCGAGACTTAGATATTGCGATGAGCGATAACGCATGGCTTGCTGTGCAAGATGCCTCCGGTAATGAAGCTTACACAAAAGTGGGTACGTTAAACGTTACAGCTCAAGGCATGCTCGTAACCAGCCACGGTCGTCAAGTTATTGGCGAAGGGGGACCTGTTATATTACCCGTCCCAGTCGAAAAAATAGGGTTTAGCCAAGATGGCGCTATTCAAGTTCGACCACAAGGCGCCCCCGCTAACTTTTTAGAAGAAATAGACACGCTTAGAGTGGTAGAAGCAAATAGCTCACAGCTCGAAAAAGGTAACGATGGTTTATTTAGACCAAAAGCAAATGTAACAGTAGATACCTCTGCCAATGTAAAAGTTTTAAGTGGTTCGCTTGAAATGTCGAATGTGAACCCTGTTCACGAAATGGTCGACATGATAAGCCACCAGCGCCAATTTGAATTACAAGTGAAATTAATGAAAACAGCTGAAGAAATTGACGAGCGTCAAGATCAGTTATTACGCATAGTTTAACTTTAAAATGAGGACACGATTATGAATCCAGCATTGTGGATCAGTAAAACTGGGCTAGACGCTCAACAAACCGATATATCGGTTATCTCAAATAATTTAGCGAATGCGAGTACTGTAGGTTACAAAAAAAGCCGCGCTATATTTGAAGATTTACTTTATCAAAATATTAATCAACCAGGTGGTCGTTCATCGCAAGATACCGAAATGCCATCGGGCTTAATGTTAGGTGCGGGTGCTAAAGTTGTAGCTAACCAAAAAGAGTTTACGCAAGGCAACATGTTGACCACCGAAAATTCACTAGATTGGATGATTTCTGGTGAAGGTTTTTTTGAAGTACTGCAACCAGATGGCAATATTGCTTACTCGCGCAATGGTCAGTTTACTACCGATGGCGATGGACGAATTGTAACATCGGGCGCAGGTTACGTTATTCAGCCAGAAATGAATGTACCTGATGACGCGCAATCAATTACGGTTTCGCAAGACGGCGAAGTATCTGTACGTGTTGCAGGCCAAGCTGATAACGTGGTCATTGGTCAGCTTACTATTAGTGATTTTATTAATCCGTCGGGCCTTGAGCCAATTGGTCAAAACCTTTATACCGAAACCGCTGTAAGTGGTGCGCCGGTACAAGGTAATCCTGGCGTTGAAGGGTTAGGTAGCATTATTCAAGGCTCGCTCGAAACATCAAACGTAAATGTAACTGAAGAGCTAGTAAACCTAATCGAAACTCAGCGTATTTACGAAATGAACTCAAAAGTAATTTCGGCCGTTGACGAAATGATGAGTTATATCAATCAACAGCTTTAATAGAGTAGGGGGAATTATGCGTAATATTATTTTATTTACAGCGGGCACATTATTTTTAAGTGGCTGTATGTCTACGCAAAATAGTGAAGTAGTGCAGGACGACCCTTACTACGCACCTATGTACCCCGAGCCTATTTTAGAGCCGCTGGTAGCTACAG
Source organism: Pseudoalteromonas sp. RB2-MNA-CIBAN-0110 (assembly GCF_040309305.1). Classification (NCBI taxonomy): domain Bacteria; kingdom Pseudomonadati; phylum Pseudomonadota; class Gammaproteobacteria; order Alteromonadales; family Pseudoalteromonadaceae; genus Pseudoalteromonas; species Pseudoalteromonas sp. RB2-MNA-CIBAN-0110. Next base: position 22,748 of record NZ_JBEOOQ010000010.1, read on the forward strand.
GTTCATTGTTTAATACTCATACATCAAACGACTTATATTCTGATAAAAAAGCGCTACGTACTGGCGATATAATTACGGTTAAATTGCAAGAGTCTACTCAAGCAACAAAAGCCGCTAAAACAGAAACAGACAAAGAAACCGACGCAAGCTTAGACCCCGTTATTGGATTAGGTGGTCTACCTGTAAATATAGGTGGCGATAGTATTCAGTTTGGTATTGGTAGCGATTCGTCGTTTACGGGCGATTCAAAATCAAACCAATCAAACAGCTTAGTGGGCGATATTTCGGTTAATGTAATGCGCGTTTTACCTAATGGTAACTTAGTTATACGCGGCGAAAAATGGCTAACGCTTAATACCGGTGAAGAGTTTATTCGTTTAGAAGGGCTAGTACGCCCTCAAGACGTAAGCGCCGATAATACGGTTGAATCAAACCGCATTGCTAATGCACGTATTCAATACTCAGGTAAAGGGCAAACGCAAGAAGCGCAAAGTCCTGGTTGGCTTACACGTTTCTTTAGCAGTTCGCTGTTTCCATTTTAGAGGGTAACAACATGAATAGCCTTAAAGCTTTATGTTTAGTTGTGTTATTAGGTTGGCAGTTTACTGCCAGTGCTGAGCGCATAAAAGATGTGTCTATGGTTGAGGGCGTGCGCTCTAACCAATTAGTTGGTTATGGCTTAGTGGTTGGTTTACCAGGCACTGGTGAGCAAAACTCATATACACAACAAAGTTTTAGAGGCATGTTGAACAGCTTTGGTATTACGCTGCCTTCAACTCAAAGTCCTAAAATTAAAAATGTTGCCGCTGTTGCTGTGCATGCAGAATTACCCGCATTTAGAAAGCCCGGGCAAACAATAGATATTACGGTTTCTTCTATTGGTAGTGCAGGCAGTTTACGTGGCGGTACTTTATTACAAACTTTTTTAAAGGGTGTAGACGGCAACGTGTACGCTATTGCACAAGGTAGCTTAATTGTCGGTGGCTTAGGCGCACAAGGCCTTGATGGTAGTAAGGTTGTAATTAACACCCCTACAGTTGGTCGTATACCAAATGGCGCAACAGTTGAGCGCACTGTAGAAAGCCCATTTATGCAAGGCGATTACATTACTTTTAATTTAAACCGCCCAGACTTTACAACGGCAAAACGCCTAGAAAAAACAATTAATGACTTAGTTGGCCCAAATAGCGCACAAGCAATAGATTCTGTTTCCATTCGTGTTATAGCTCCACGCGATGCATCCCAGCGTGTATCGTATTTATCAACACTTGAAAACTTAGAATTTAAACCAGCTGACATGGCCGCTAAAATTATAGTTAACTCGCGCACCGGTACAATTGTCATTGGCAAAAACGTTAAGCTTCAGCCTGCGGCTATAACTCACGGTGGCTTAACAGTAACAATTGCAGAGCAACAAAATGTGTCACAACCAAACCCGCTAGCAAACGGTGATACAGTTGTCACACAGCAAAGTATTATTGATGTAAACCAAGACGACTCGCGCGCATTTGTATTTAATCCAGGTGTAAGCCTTGACGATTTAGTTCGCGCAATTAACGAAGTAGGCGCAGCGCCTGGTGATTTAATGGCTATTTTAGAGGCATTAAAAGAGGCCGGCGCAATTAACGGACAGTTGGTTGTTATATAAATAACCCAAGCCAATAAATAACGTATTACTTAAGCCCTAGATATAGGGCTTTTTATTTACAGCAACTTAAGTTTATTATTTTTATCTTCCTTGTTTTATCGGTAGTGGCTCAATTTTTGCATTTTTAACTGCATTATTCATTTTGTGTCAAAAAGCCGATGGAAACTAATCACCTCGATAAACAAAACTTTTTTGATTTAGGCAACTTAGATTCACTTCGTAAAGAAGCCTTAACCAGTGGCGATGCATCAACTGATGCCTCTAAAGCTGCGCTCAAAAAAGCGGCCGCACAATTTGAAGCTATTTTTACGCAAATGCTGCTCAAAGGAATGCGCAAAGCTAACGAAGCATTTGAAGACAAAGACAGCCCATTTAATTCAAGTGGCGTAAAGTTTTTTGAAGAAATGCACGATCAGCAACTTTCAACAGAGCTTTCATCAAATGGCTCGTTAGGCCTTGCCGATTTAATTGTTCAGCAGTTATCGCCTGAGTCTAAAAACTTTATGCCAGGCTCTGTACTTAGAACAACCAACGATATTTTTAGCGATACGCAAGTCGGATCCGCTCTTCCTCATGAGCAAAAAAATAAGCAATCCGATCTTATCGTTAAGAGTACTAAAGCCGATATTGCTGAGCCTAAGGTTAATACTGCAGAGTCTAAAACCGATAGCCCAACATTTAAAAATGCAGAAGAGTTTGTAAGTTCAGTGTGGGAACACGCTAAAACTGCAGCGCAAAAAATTGGTTTAAACCCAGCGGTAATGGTTGCTCAAGCGGCACTTGAAACCGGTTGGGGTAAACACATTATTAATAAAAGTGACGGTGGCAGCTCAAATAACTTATTTAATATTAAGTCAGGTAAAAGCTGGGAAGGCGATAAAGCAAGCAAAGTAACGCTTGAGTTTGAACAAGGCACACCCGTTAAAAAACAAGCCAGCTTTAGAGCCTACGATTCAATTAAAGATAGCGTGAACGACTTCGTTGATTTTTTAACGCAAAACCCACGCTACAAAGAAGCATTACAAAATACAGCAAAACCAAACGACTTTTTAGATTCATTACAAAAAGCAGGTTATGCAACCGATCCAAATTATGCCAGCAAAATAAAAAAAGTGCTCAATAGCAGTCAGCTAAAAGACATTGCGGCAAACGTGATCCGCCAAGGAGTAGAGTAACATGTCGTTTAATTTATTAAACATTGCCAGTTCTGGGGTTAGAGCAAGCTCGGAGCTACTGCAAACGACAAGTAAAAATATCGCCAATGTTAATACCGAAGGCTATGTGCGCGAGCGTACAGAGTTTACTACTATGGTTGATAACCAAGTAGGGCGAGGCGAAACATACCGATTATTAAACGAGTTTGCTCAGTCACAGCTAAATCGTGACACCTCTAATAAATCGTTTTTCGATCAGTTTATTACTGAGGCTAATCGAGTTGATACTATTTTTTCTGAAGAGTCGAATAATCTATCAACTGGTATTAACTCTTTATTTAATAACGTGCAAGAAGCGCTAAATCAACCGTCATCTACCGTTGCCCGCTCATTAGTAATGACAGATGCGCAAAGCTTAATTGATCAAATGGATAGGCTTTCAGGCATCGTGCTTGATCAAAAAAGTGTAGTGAACGAGCAGCTCGAAATATTTTCAGATGAAGCAAACTCACTAATTCAAAGTATTAGCACGCTAAATCAAAATATTGCAGCAGTTAATGGCACTAATAACGCCGCAGATGCCAGCTCTACCTATAACGAACGCGATAAAGCAATACGCGACTTATCAGAGCTAATAGACATAGAAACGCTTGATGGTCCAAATGGCGAAAAACTCGTTTTTATGGGCACAGGCGAAGCGGTTGTTATGCAAAATGGTGCATTTAACTTATTTTCGATGACAGGCGACCCCGATCCTAATTTTAAAGAATTCACGCTTGACGTTAATGGTGGCAAAGCAGTGCCGCTTGAAGTTGATGTAAGTAAACTTAAAGGCAAAATTGGCGGCTTACTCGCTTTTAGAGATGACATATTAGTCCCTGCTCAAAACCAAATTGGTCAAATGGGCTTAGCGATAGCCGACGCATTTAACGAGCAAAACAAATTGGGTATGGATGCAACAGGTCAGCTAGGGGGTAATATTTTTAATATACCTACCGTTGGCGCTTATGCGTATCAAGCTAACACAGGTACTGCCGGTATGACTGCAACAGTAGAGCCAGGTAAGGGCAGTGAACTTCCTGCCAGTGACTTTATTATTACTTATACAGCTAATGCTAATGAAGTAAGTATTCAGCCTATAGATAACAAAGGCGATCCGTTAGGGCAGCCTTCACTTGCTGATATATCTTCAGGTGTTATTGATTCATCGACTATAACTACCGGCGAATCATTTGGTCTTCAAGTAAATGTATCTGGGGCAGGTGTTGAGGGTGATCAGTTTCAAATAAAGCTTAATTCAGATGCTGCTTCAAGTATTACACTTGCAACAGGGCGCGCAGAAGATTTAGCACTAGCATCGCCAATCCGTACTGCTAACGATTTAAATAATATAGGCACCGCTACTATTTCAGCGGGAGAAGTAACAAGTGTTACCTCTGGTGGATTTACTTCAACACCAAGCTTAACAAACGGCGAAATAACGCTTGTTAAAACAGGTAATGCCAACGAATATCAAATTACAGATAATAGCGGAACGAATACTTTTACTATTACGCCTCCTGCAAAAGGAATGTTATCGCAAGCGGGTGCTCCATTTGATACCTACGGATTCGATTTTGATATAGAAGGTACACCAGCAACAGGCGACACCTTTACACTTGAGTTTAACGAAGGCGGCTTTGACGATAACCGTAATGGTTTAAAATTAGCTGATTTACAAAATGGTGAGTTAGTCCGTTTAAATGTAGAAACAACAGCAACGGCCGACAACCATAAAACCTTTAACCAAGCTTATTCAGGATTAGTGAGTGATATAGGTGTTATAACTGGCCAAGCAATCACAAGTGGTAGTGCGTTTAATGCATTAGCAGAGCAGTCTGAGGCATGGTACGAGTCGTTATCTGGAGTAAACCTAGATGAAGAGGCCGCAAATTTACTGCGTTTTCAGCAATCATACTCAGCATCAGCACAAGTTTTAGCAGCAGCCCAAGAAATTTTTGACACCTTATTAAATGCGGCGAGGTAATTATGCGTTTATCAAATAATTTAATGTACCAAAACAACATAAATAAAATACTCGACAACCAACAAGGTGTTGCAAATGCTCAAGAGCGTGTAACAACAGGTGAAAAGTATTTAACCACCTCAGAAGCGCCAGCTGCTATTTCGCAAGCTATGCTGTATTCAAATAAAATACAAACTAATGAGCAATACACTAAAAATATCGACCAGCTTAGTAATAGATTAAATAGTGAGGAAACTATATTAGAAAGTATTAACTATGCTATACAAAAAGCACAAACATTAACAATTCAAGCAGGTAACGGAGCATTAAGTAAGTCTGATTTAAGTTCTATAGCTTCAGAATTAGAAGGGATACAAAGTAGTATACTTGACCTAATGAATACCCGTTTAGAAGATGGGAAATTTATATTTTCAGGTTACCAAGACAATACGCAACCATATCAGTTTGACTCAGTTGCAGAAGAATACACTTATAATGGCGACCAAGGTCAGCACCAAATAACTATAGCTGAAGGTGTATCAATTAAATCAAGCGATAACGGCTTTGATACGTTTGAAAAGGTTGATGCGCGGTTAAACGTAAAATCTAACACGGCAAGTGTTTCAGGCTCTATTACAGCGGCAAGTGTATATGTTGACGGCCAAGCTGAGTTTGATAAATTTCATCAAGAAAATTACAACGCAGACCCAGCAGCTTCGGCAACAGCAAATACATATAGTGTATTAGTAAGCCCAGGTGCTACAGCAACAGATCCACAAACCTACGAAATATACCGAGACGGCGCAGCACTAACCCCCGCAGTAACTGGCGAAGTTAACGATGATACAATTGAATACGCAGGTATGACGATTGAATTAGAAGGCAGTGCGCCTGGACAGCTAGATATTAGCCTTGAAAAACCAGGCAAAGAAAATGTACTTAATACATTACAAGCACTTATTGCAGGCCTTAACGATGGCACACTTGAAGGTGAAGACTTTCAACAAGTACTTGCTGATGGAGTTGTACAACTGCAGAATGCAGGTGAACAAGTTGTATTTACCCAAGCAAATTTAGGCGGGCGGCTAAATGTAGTCGATAGAATTACAGCTTCAAACTTGTCGATTGACATACAAAATAAAAGTAATCGCTCTAACTTAGTAGAAGTTGATATGGTTGAAGCAATTAGCGAATTGACTAAGCAAGAAACTGCATTGCAAGCATCGCAGGCAACTTTTGGGCGTTTATCCAACCTTTCATTATTTGATTATTTGTAAATTCCGTTATTAGAGTTATTAGCTTACTAAAAGGTAATAACTTGCCTCCTCGCATATAGAAATAAGTGAAAGTGAGCGGCAAAAATATGTCACTTACTAATAACTCCCTTATAAAAATATGTTAATTCAAATTCATTCTACTGCCTGTCCGGATATATCAATTAAAAACAGTTACTTAAGTTTTTTTGTTAGTTGGCATGACTCATGCATTTAAATTAACAAAGATAAACTACAAATAGTGGTTCCTGCTTAAAGCATATAGAACCGCACCTTAACACTAGGAGATGGTAAAATGGCCTTAACAGTAAACTCAAATATTGCTTCGATAAACTCTCAAAGAAATCTAGCAAACTCAACGAATGACCTTAGTACTTCGTTTGAAAGACTATCATCGGGTTTGCGTGTAAACAGCGCAAAAGATGATGCCGCTGGTTTGCAAATTGGTTCTCGTTTAACTACTCAGGTAAATGGCTTAAATCAGGCTGCTAGAAATGCAAACGATGGTATATCAATATCACAAACGGCTGAAGGAGCTTTAGATGAAACAACAAGTATGTTGCAACGAATGCGTGTTTTATCAATTCAATCAGCTAACGGTTCTAATAGCGATGATGATAGAGCTGCGCTGCAAAAAGAGTTCCTCCAATTACAAGAAGAAATAGACAGAATAGCTGAGACAACGACATTTGGTGGAGTAAACGTTCTAAATGGTAATTACTCTGCTGAGTTTCAGGTTGGTGCAGATGCAAATCAAACTATTTCAGTTTCAATTGCTACAAGTATGGGGGCTACAGGACTGGGAGTTATAACAAATACTATTTCGACAGCTGCCGGAGCACAAACAGCGATTGATAGTATAGATGACGCATTAAAAATTGTTAATGATGTTAGAGCTGATTTAGGTGCCAAACAAAATCGTTTTAGTTCTACAATTCGAAATTTAAGTAATGTTGCAGAAAATGTATCAGCTTCTAGATCGCGCATTATGGATGCCGATTTTGCTGCGGAAAGTGCTAGCTTGGCTCGAAATCAAGTATTGCAACAAGCATCAAGTACTATACTTGCTCAGGCAAATCAGCAGCCTCAGATTGCATTATCATTATTACAGTAACCATTGTCTTCTAATTAAAGCTAGGTTTTACCTAGCTTTAAGGCTTTAGAAGATAAAAATAAAAAATAAAGCTAAAAAACATTAAAGTAAATAAATCTAGCGCCGATAACTTAATTGAATCAGGAATCACAGAGCAAAATACGTTTAACGTTAAGCTTGATTCCCATCTAGTTAAATTATTAGGAGGCTATCATGGCTTTAAGCGTAAATACAAATGTAATGTCATTAAACTCACAACGTAACTTATCAAACTCTACAAACGATTTGTCTACGTCATTCCAACGTCTATCTTCTGGTTTACGTGTAAACAGCTCTGCTGACGATGCAGCTGGTTTACAAATAGGTTCTCGCTTAGAGTCTCAAATGAAAGGGTTAGACCAAGCTGGGCGTAATGCAAATGATGGTATTTCAATAGCTCAAACTGCTGAGGGAGCGTTGGATGAAACAACAAATATGTTACAACGTATGCGTGTGTTGTCTATTCAATCTGCGAATGGTTCAAATAGTGTTGATGATAGAGCAGCTCTTCAAAAAGAGTTTACTCAATTAAATGAAGAGATTACGCGAATTGCTGATACGACTACATTCGGTGGCGTAAAAGTATTAGACGGAAGCTATGGGGAAGAGTTCCAAGTGGGCGCAGAGGCGAATCAGGTTATCAGCATTAGTATAGCAACTGCAATGGATTCAACTGGCTTATCTACGGCAGCCCTAAGTATAGGCACTGCTGCGGATGCTCAGGCGGCAATAGCGGCTCTAGATAATTCGTTAAAAGCAGTGAACGATGTACGAGCAGATCTGGGTGCAAAACAGAATCGTTTTAGTTCTACCATTCGTAATTTGGCTAATGTATCTGAAAATGTATCTGCGTCTCGCTCCCGTATTATGGATGCTGACTTTGCAGCGGAAAGTGCCAGTCTTGCTCGAAACCAAGTTTTACAGCAGGCATCAAGCTCTATGTTAGCGCAAGCTAACCAACAACCACAGATTGCTTTGTCTCTTTTATAAAAAAAGCTTATTTAAGAAAAGCTTTGTATACTGGAGATATCTGGTATACAAAGCTTTTTTTTTGGGAGAAATTAAATGGAGTCAAATAGCGCTGATTTAAACAAACAGAACTTAAATATCAATTTAACTCCTGTTTTAAGTGAAGGGCGGCAACTCACTTTAAATACCAGTGATGAAAAAGTAGAGCAAGAGGTTCAAGTTAGTTCTGGTGAACTTGTTTCGGTACAAAATTTGCAGGAGTCAGTTTTAAAAATAGAATCTCTATCTCAACTTCAATCTAAACAGTTTGAGTTTAACATTCATGAAGAATCTAAAAAATCATTTGTTGTAGTGACCGATTCTGAAACAAATGAAATTATACGTCAAATACCAAGTGAAGAAGTGCTGGAGCTAGCAAGCAAAATAGACAAATTACAGGAAGAAATTTTTGGAACTTCGCTAGGTTTACTTTTTGACCAAGAAATTTAGGGGCTAAATTATGGCTAGTATTACATCTGCAGGGGTAGGTTCAGGTTTAGATCTTGAGTCTATAATTGAAGTAACTATTCAAGCTGAAAGCGCAGTTAAGACAAATCAACTCAATGCTCGTGAAATAAATTACACAACAGAGCTATCAGGTGTTGGAACTTTTAAAGCGGCCCTCGATACATTTAATGATGCACTTGCCAAACTTGGCGATGATGAAACGTACAATTCTAGGCTTGTATCATTTGGTAATGGTTTAGAGGAGTCTGAGCAAGCATTTGAAGTAGAAGTAGGCAGCTCTATGCAATCTGGAGACTTTTCTGTCGAAGTGTTGCAATTAGCAAAGGGCTCTAAATTACAATCTGTAGCATTAGGTGCTTCCAATAGCACTATTGGCACTGGCAATTTAACGTTTAATGCAGGTGGATCTGAATTTACAGTAAATATAGAAAGCGCAGATACCCTCGAAGATATAAGAAATAAAATAAATAAAGAAAGTGAAAACTTTGGTGTTAGTGCAAATATAGTAAATAGTGACTCTGGCGCAGTTTTAACATTTAGCTCTTCCATTTCAGGTGACGGTAATACACTTACAGTTACATCAGATGATGATTCACTTGCTGCCATAGCAACGAGTTCTCCTAGTGGCAGTTCAGGCATGGTTATTCAACAACAATCACAGGACGCAAAGGCATTAATTAACGACCAGGCTGTAAGTAGCTCCACTAATGAATTAAGTGATAAAATACAAGGTACTACAATAACTCTTAAATCAGTAACTACTCAACCCCAAGAGTTTAGTGTTTCTGTAGATGAAGGAGTTGTAAAAGAGGGTTTGCAAGAGTTTGTTGATGCTTATAATGTTCTTAAAGGACAGTTAGATACAGTGTCAAATGCTTCATCTGGGTCTTTAGCATCAGACAGTACCGTTAGAACTGTGGAACAACAATTGCAAAGAATGTTTACTAATGATCTAGGTGGTACTACAGAGATACAGTCATTATTAGAAATAGGTATTAACTTTAACCGTGAAGGTGAGATGGAAATATCAACATTAGGTATTGGCACATTACAAAGTGGTGAAGAGTTACTAAATAGTACGATCTCTGATAGGTATAGCTCATTACAAAGCTTTTTTAGCAGTGACGATGGTCTAGTAAATAAGGTCGATAGCTTAATTGAACTTTACACCGGTAGTGGTGGATCTTTATTAAAAAGAGAAGAAAGCCTTAATGTGTCTTTAGAAAAAGTTGAAACAGACAGAGAAACTTTGAGTGAAAGACTTATAAACCTTGAAGCATCACTACGAAGCCAGTATGCGTCTTTAGATAGCATAATTGCACAATACCAAACTTCTAGCTCTTATATATCAAGTATATTAACAAGTGTATCAAGTGATAATTAATAGGAATAATATGAACTTACGTGTAAACACCTATAAAAAAGCTCAAAAAGAACTTTCTCTTTCAGAAGCCAATCCTCATCAAGTTATTCAAATTTTGATGAGAGAGTTTTTAACTCAAGTATATCAGGCTAAAGTTTTTATTCAGCGTTCAGATATTGAGTCTAGAAATAATAGTATTAAAAAAGCAATTGGTATTATAGGTGGATTAAAAGGAGGATTAAATTTAAAGCAAGGTGGTGATATAGCTGATAATTTAAATGCTCTTTATGATTATTTAGTTATTAGATTATCAGAAGCGAATACACAAAATTCGATAGATATTTTAGATGAGATAAAGGAGTTGTTTTCGCCTATAAAAGAAGCTTGGGATGGTATTACAGAGGAAGACAAACAAAAAGGTTTTGCACTTTTAGAGCAAAGTGGTTCATAAGTGGATAAGTCTCTCAATTATAAGGCGATGCAGCTTAGTGAGTGCCTAAAAAACTTACTTAAAGATGAGCGCTCTATGACAAAGGCTGAAGACTATAGCGGTTTAGCAGAGGTTATTGAAAAGAAAAACAACTTGTTAGCCGAATTACTTGAGCTATCCAGTAGTCTCGAACCAGAAAGTAAGGCGTTTGTCAGTAAGTTTATGGTGCAGTTCCAAGCAGAAACTCAAAAGCATTATGACTTGTTAGGTGATGAAAAAGTAAGGCTGCATATGTTACTTATCTCAATGCAAAAAAAGAAAAAACAGCTAAAAGCTTACTCAATAGTTAAGGAAGCGAGTAATTATGAATGACCTAACATTGGCTATAAATGAAAAGTTAGAAGAACTTGAGCGCTATCAATCATTTTTACAGACACAGATTGAAAATAGAAAAAAATACGAGGCTAAATTAAAAGATTTTATAAGACCTGATTTTGATTTAGAAAAAATGTTTCAATCTAATATGTTAGCTTTTGAGTCTATTTATCCTGATATTTACAATACTTTTTTAAATTATCAGCTCTCCCGCTTTGAGTTGCATATGGAAGACGGGAAAGTTAATGTTTATGACACTAAAGAAAAAGTAAACCTATATAAACATGATATTTATCAAGATTCATATGTACAGTATTTAAGCTTTCAAGAAAACCCAGTTGTGCTAACAAATAAGTTTTCTGTCCGCGAAAAAATCAGTGATGGATTTATTCATAGTCATTTTTTAAATGAGCTTGCTATTAATTTAAAACAGCAGAGCGAGCAAAAGAAAAGTAATCGATTACCTAAGGTTTTGCCAACTTTAATGCTAATGGGAATAGGTTGCGGTTATCATATTCACTCTATTTTAAGTGACCATATAGTGAAAAAGCTATATATTTATGAGCCTCATATTGATCTTCTTTATTTAAGCTTGTTTTTAACCGATTGGTCGCACATTTTTGAGCAGCTTAATGTAAATAACACTGAATTACATTTTAGCGTTGGTGAGTTTGATACTGAACTGGGTATTAGTAAAGAAGTGGAATCGGTGTTTCAACGCTTCGGACGCTTTTTCTCAGGATATAGCTTTTTATATAAACATTATCATGATGACTATCTCGACCGTGTTACTAAGCAACTTTCACAGCAATTTGTTGGTAATATTTTAGGGTTTGGTTTTTATGATGATGCTATCCTCAGTATTGAAAACTTCTCAAAAAACTTTGACGTGCCTTTTCTTAAAGCTGACGGTTTAGATGAGTTAAAGAATATTCCTGTATATCTAATTGCTAATGGTCCATCATTAGATAAAGACATACAATGGCTGATTGAGCATCAAGATAACGCAATTATTATAAGTTGTGGCACGGCACTCAGTGCTTTGCATCAATATGGATTAAAGCCAGACTTCCATTGTGAGATGGAGCGCTGCCAAGTAACACATGATGTATTAGCTTCTTTTTACGATAAAGAGTTTTTTAGTGATATTACCCTTTTAGCTTTAAATACTGTTTTACCTTCTGTGTTTGCTATGTTTGAAAATAAAGTCCAAGGCGTAAAATGGGGGGAAGCAAGTAGCAAGCTTTTCGTTCAAGGTCTAGGGCTTCAAGTGAAACCTGCATTATTGGTGAATTGTAATCCAACAGTGAGTAATTGTGCGCTGGCTTTTTGTGAAAAAATAGGTTTTACCGATATTACCTTATTTGGTGTTGATATGGGTTATAAATCTGAGCAACATCACTCCAAAAACAGTGTGTATTATAAGGGCGACCAAGACTCTGGTTTATATAAACACAGAGCAAAATATAAACTAAAAGGTAATTTTGATCCTGATACTTTCGTAGAAACAGATGAGATATTTAAGTACTCTCACTCTCTACTTGAAAGAACATTAGCGAAAAACTCGCATTTAAAGGTAAAAAATTGCAGTGATGGAGCCTATGTTGAAGGTGCAAAGCCAACTCAGACCGACTCATTAGTTAGTACTCCAATAGAAAATAAAGCAGCACTGGTTTCACATATAGCTGACGCGATTAAAAGCTCAGAAACTTATACTAATGATGCTTTTGCTGCGATCCACAATGATGTACCGTTGTTTTTAGATTTATGTAATTTATTTATTGAGCAACTGTCAAGCCAACCGGCTTCTATTAATGCAGTGTTAGAGGTACTAGATGAGCAACTTAGTCGGCTGTCAAGTTTTCATAACACGATAATTAGTTACTTTGATGAGATATTACGCGGCACTATTTTACATACCCATTCTATGTTGGTTAATTCGTTGTTTAGCCATGAAGAAGAAAGGCAGGCGCTAGAAAACTATCGGCATAGTGCACAGATAGTTTGCAATTACTTGGAGGCGATAAAAGAAGACTATATAGTGAAGTTTGGTTAATCTAGAGTGTAGAGGAGGAACTTCTCTATTTACTTAACGTTATGCTTTATTTTTATTGTAGTCAGTTATTTTCAAAATGTCTGATTAAAGTTTTAGGCTTAAAACCATAATCAGACTACAAAATTCATACATCTACATAGTGCAATGTAATTTTCGAGTTAACATCGTGCCTCTACTAGTAAATGCGCTCTACTAATCCATTTGAGGTAAGCACTTCAACAATAGGAATTAAACTTAACGCGCTTTCATTAATTTTCTCTGCGATATCAATTAAATCTCTTGTTCCGTCAGCGTAAGCAAGGAAGTTAGTCATTCTTCTAACATCACTATAATCTTGTTGCATATCACTTGTGTTTGGGTATAGCCCGCGTTTACCTAATTGTGGCTCACAAGGTGAAGTTACTTTATAGATCCAATTGAACTCAATCACTTTTATTGCAGTAAGTAACGCATCATATGCACCCTTTAACCCTAATGGAGTAATCAATGAAAGGTCATCTAGAGATGTATGGTACTCAGGAAATGTACCATATTTTGAACGCATAATAGAGCATACAGGTAAGTTTACTCCTGGTGAACAGAATTGCCTTTCGTCACTGCCTCTATCAAGGAAATTGTATTTAGTGTATTTTTTGGTATGGTGCTTTAAAGTGTGCATAGCAACTTTATCCGCTAGGCTGTCTTCTTGGCGAGAGCTTAGATATGAATAGTCACGCTCATCACCAACACATGTAACAATAAAACCTGCGTGCAGGTGCTGTTTTAACCGAGCTAAGTGCTTATTAATATAAACAATAGAGCCGATAGTTTCAGGCAAAAACAAAATTCGATAAGTATATTCGCGGTTATCCATATTTTTAATAGCTTCAGCTAAAGCTGTTGACACAACAGGGCCTGATAACTCGTTGTTAGCCATTGAAGGGTGGCATACATATGTCGATAATAAAACTTCCTTTTCACTTTTACCTGGAATAATGACTTCACCATAATTTAAAAACCCGTCAAATAAAGACGATTTTATTACAACCTTATAATCACCTTTTGGTAATGTTTGACGTTGTTTATGAGATAAACAAAAGCCCCAATTTTCTTTATAATATGATGTTACATAGGGTATGGCATCAGGTAAGGAAGGAATACTATAAAGGTGTTTTTGTAGTTCATCTAATGGCATTACGGAATCTACTGGAACAGAATAACCCATCAGATGCAAATTACATGTCTGAAAATCACATATTCTATTTCCAGAAGGGTCGAGAATGTATGCTTCTTCTATGTGCCATTCTTTTGGCACCGTCCAATCAAATGCTTGAGTACCTGAAGGTACTTGATGGACAGTTAGCTCTGGTATAATTTTTTTTATATAACTTAACGTTTCTCTTACCCCATTACCTGTGAGACTTCTATTGATAGGGAATAGTGCTCTAGCACGTTCATACATTAACTCGCCAATATTCAACATAATTTGCTTTCTTTTTCAATTATTCTTGTTGATGAGCTCAAAGGACATAGGTGTGCCTGCTTTTATGTTTTCTACAGATTGGCATCCTATTATTTGATTGAGGTATTTAGGCTGTAGCCCATAACCAGGCCTGATACTTTTAACGTTTTCAGGGGTGAATTTTTCACCTTCTGCTATGTCTTTTACCGCATAAAGTGAACGCCTAAAAACCATATTTCCTTCTTCACTTTTTTTCCGTTGATAATTTACTTTTCCTACTGCTTGCCAGGCTATTTTACTGTCTGCGCATAGTTGAGTTAACTCAGGTTCTTCGAGTGAAAAACTGTCATCAGGGCCACCTCCATTTCTGTTTAATGTCACATGTTTTTCAATTATACAAGCTCCTAAGGCCACTGATGTAATTGCAGTTATATTGTCTATAGTATGATCTGAAAGTCCAGTTAAAATATCAAAGTGCTTAGCCATATCTGGGATGGTAGCTAAGTTATAATCTTCAGCGGAAGCAGGATAGCCGCTTACGCAATGCAGTACAACTAATTCTCTACATCCTGCATTTTTTGCTGCTTCTACGGCTTCTTGTATTTCTTTTTTATTGGCCATACCTGTAGAAATAATCATTGGCTTGCCGGTTTTAGCAACGTATTCGATGAGGGGTAAATCAATGGCTTCAAATGAGGCTATTTTATAAGCGGGTGCACCGAGTTTTTCCAGCATGTCGACTGCTGTAAAGTCAAATGGCGAGCTAAAAATTGTGATGCCGAGTTCTTTGGCTTTTTCAAATAGCGGTTTATGCCATTCCCAAGGCATATGTGCTTCGGTGTATAAATCGTATAGAGTGCGACCGTCCCATAAGCCACCTTTGATTTTAAATTCTGGCTTGTCACAATCTATAGTCAGTGTATCTTGCGTGTAAGTTTGAATTTTTATCGCATCAGCACCGCTACGCTTGGCCATCTCTAAAATTTGTAACGCTCTTTTCATATCACCGTTATGATTTGCAGATAACTCAGCGATAATATAGGGAGGGAACTGAGGGCCAATTTTTCTGCCTTCTATTGTAACGTATTTATTCATCTGAACATTTCTCTATTTTAACCTTATATTTACAGCCACGTATATTAAAAAAAGCTGGGAATCGATTTGGATCGCACACTCTTAGGAGATCAAACTGTGATTCAAGAGATTTTGAGATATCAAGCTCGCTGTCTTTTGCTGTGCGTTTTGGTAAATAATTGGCTGCACTATTATTTTGTGGTTTTGGTGTAACAGAATCAAGGTTTTTACATGCCCAAGAAATTAATTGAAGCTCGGCATCAAATAGTTTTTGATTAATCTCGTCATATAGTTCAGTACCATTTAATTTAATTTTTGTTTTTTTCCATACCAGGCCCGTATCAACCTTATCCTCAGCTTCTAGTAAAGATAGAGTAATATTATTTTCTCCGTTTAGGACTGACCAAACATGTGGGCTCCATCCTCTATTTTTAGGTAGGTCGCTTGCGTGTAATACTAAGCTGTGCTGAAACATGTTTCTGTGCGCTTTTGTGACTATTTCAGAGCAAGAAACTAAAAAAAGCAGATTCCCTCTATTGTTTATTTCAGCTAGACGCGTATGCAAGTTAATTGCATGGTAATGCTCGTTTTCTGCTTTCCACTTTTGAAGCCATCTAAATACAGGGTGATTTTCATCTGAGCAGATTAATGTAACTTTTAGCATGTTTGCAAGGCCTCTTTTAGTGTTTGTGTAACCCTTTTTACGCCCATACCATCACATAGCGCAAAGTTTAGATTGCTGTAATATTGCCAATGCGTAACTAGGTGATCAATGCTGGCTAAGAGCTGATTGCCAATATCTTCTATGTTAATGATTTTAATAGCGCCAGCATTGACTAAGGCGTTGGCAATGTCATTTTGATTATCGGCTATGGGTACTAAAATTGATGGAATACCTAAGCAAGCTCGCTCCCAAGATGTAGAACCAGGGGCGCCTATCACAAGGCTGAATTGGCCCATGAAAATTGCCATATTATCAACAAACTCAATATGTTTAACCCAAGTAGAGTGATTTTTAGCAAACTCTTTTATAGCTGGATAATTGGGCGCTCGTTGACTTAGAAGTACTGTGGTCGGGCGTGGTTGTTGTACAGTTGCTAATGTTTGTAGCACTTTTAATGTGGCATTAGGCTTATCAACTCCTCCCATCGTTAGTAATATATTATGGGCGTTCGGATTAGAGTGTTGCAGTTGTCTCTGCTTTATAAACTCTGGATTTAATAATGCGTATTCAGTTCCTGTAAGCGCTTTACAAGGAAATGTTTTCTCATAATTACTAGGTTGCCTGTTAAGTGTTTGATCAACGATGATATGAGCGCGGTGCTCTCTCACAAGATCATCGATTACCGTTAGTATACAGTTCAATTTACTTTTAATGGTTTCATGCCAGATTATGCCTATTCCATAATGGTCAACAATAACTAAATCTGCATACTTAACTCTATTTATAAAATCAAGACTGTCTTGCTCTTCACTAACTTGCAACCAAGCAGCGTAATCGCTTGAATGATTGGGAATGGACCACTCGTAGGGCTTTTGCAGTGCGATTAATTCAAAACCTCGCCTACTAATTAAAGTATTTAAGTCTGCTTTTTGTGCTCGTGTTGCAAATAATACATCATACCCTATATGCTTTAACTCTTGAGCAAGTACAAGGCAACGCATAACGTGCCCACTTCCAATGTGTATTGAAGCATCCACACGAAACACTACTCTCATTTTAGCACCTTAAATAGTGCTTCTGCTAGTTCCCAGTCTTCTTGGGTATCTATATCTTGTACGTATTTTCTGGGGAGTAAAATTGCTTTAGCTTTTAGTGAGAAAAAAGGTTTTCGATTTATAAATGCATCTACTGTGCCCCAATAAAACTGGCCTGCATCATGATACGCTTCTTCTAAATCTTGAGAGCGAGTTGATAAATGTTCTGGCTGAAACATTTCAACAGTATTTTGTGAGTTTATTTTTAATGCACGTTGAATAGGAAAAGCATAACTGGTTGCGCTAAAAACGTAATCTAAATCTTCAGATTTAATTAAATTATAGCCCTCTTGTATATACATAGGTGTAACAAATGGTGCTGTTGCATAGATGCAACAAGCATATCTTATGGTAAGTTTATTTTTCTTTAGCCAATCAATGGCATGTTTCATCACATCTAGGGTTGTAGCAAAATCATCAGATAACCGCGCAGGCCTGATAAAAGGAACTTCTGCGCCTAAACTTTTTGAAAAATCAGCGATCTCAGGGTCATCAGTTGAAACAATAACTTTATCGAAACATCCGCTGTTAATTGCAGCTTCAATTGAGTAAGCGATTAGCGGTCTACCATGAAAAAGCTTAATGTTTTTCCTTGGGATGCGTTTGCTACCGCCACGGGCAGGAATGATTGCTATATTCAAAGCTGCCTTCGTATGAAATAGAGAATTGTGTCATTACTATCGATGTAAAGCATTACTACCTCACTGTTTATAGGCTTTTTTATTTCTATAAATTAAGTATATAATCTTTAACTGTTTTGAGAAATAACTTTTTAAGTAAACAACTTTATATGTGTATATATTTTAACGCTTTTTCAAAAAAGAGCTGGGTATTTTGACTGATGTACTTATCAAAAGTGAAAGCTGTTAATTACTCTCATAATAAATTATGTATAATTTGGTTTGCTTTAAAGCTATAGCTTCGTGGGGCGTTTTAATCATGAACAACATAATGAATTGGCTGTTTAGCGTAGCTAGTGACCAAAGAAAGTGGGTTATTTTAAGCATGTAAAAGTAGGTTGATGGTTTGTTAAATAAAGAAATTAAAAATGATAGTATTACTTCTATAATTCGCAAAAATGCTACTCAGAATAAAGTAGCCTTAATTCATGGCGATGAGAAGTTAACCTACTCTGACTTATTAGGTCTAGTTGATACTTATGCGGGAAAACTGAGTTATTTAGGTGTAAAAAAGCATACAAAAGTTATGACACTTTTATCTAATGGTTTAGCTATGACGGCTATAATGTTAGCTATTGCTGATATTGGAGCTGTACTTGTACCACTAAACCCTGATTATAAACATACTCAAATATCAAAAGCAGCTATTGCGACTAAAGCTGAGTTTATTATTCATGAACAAGATTTAGTTTTAACTCAACCTGTAAAGCAAATAGATTTAAGATGTTTACATGACACACCATTGAGAGATTATCTAGCAACTGGCTCAGCAGATGATTTATATATACTCACAATGACTTCTGGTTCAACAGGTGAGCCAAAACCAATATGTTTTTCACAGCAAACTAAAATTGATAGGGCACTTGGAGCGAAAGAGATATATGGCTTGGACAGTAAAGATGTTATTTTATGTGGTACCCCTCAATATCACTCCCTAGCTCAGCGATTAACCTTGCTGCCATTACTTATAGGTGGAACATGTTTGTTATTAGAACGGTTCAGCCCTAAGGTTTGGATAAATGGGATTAAACTTAACAACGTAACTTTTACAATTGCAGTATCTTCACAATTAGTAAATGTACTCTCATTACTTGAAAAGGAAAAACCACAACTCAATTCTTTAAAAAGGATAGTCTCTAGTTCAGCTTCAATCGAGGAAGATATTAAGGATAAATTAATCAAGTTGTTACCTTGTCCTCTTCATGAATGTTATGGAGCCTCTGAGGTTGGAACTGTTACTGATTTTGATGCCAGTAATCAAATATATAAAGTTGCTAGCG
The DNA here is from genome assembly GCF_040309305.1 of Pseudoalteromonas sp. RB2-MNA-CIBAN-0110. Classification (NCBI taxonomy): domain Bacteria; kingdom Pseudomonadati; phylum Pseudomonadota; class Gammaproteobacteria; order Alteromonadales; family Pseudoalteromonadaceae; genus Pseudoalteromonas; species Pseudoalteromonas sp. RB2-MNA-CIBAN-0110. Next base: position 41,894 of record NZ_JBEOOQ010000010.1, read on the forward strand.
TAGGAAAAGTAGTGTCACAAGCTGAAGTTGTTATTCGTGATGATGAGTCTAATCCGGTGAAAAATAATGAAATCGGAGAGATTACAGTAAAGTCATCCACTTCTTTTCTGGGGTACTTTGAAATGCTAGAGTTAACAAAAAAGGCTGTAAAAGATGACTTTTTTTATACTGGTGATTTAGGTTACATGGACGATGATGGTTATTTATATTTTAAGGGAAGAAAGAAAGATATTATTATTTCGGGTGGGATCAATATTTACCCTGAGGATATAGAATCAGTTGTAAATATTTTTAAAGATGTTGTGGAGTCAGCAGCATTTCCTATAACGTCCTCGCATTTTGGGGAGGTCACAGCCGTAGCCTTTATTGCTAAAACTAAGGTGACAGTTAGAGAGATAAGAAAGTGGTGTTCCAATAACTTAGCAACACATCAAGTGCCAGTATTCTTTATTCAAGTTGAAGAACTGCCTAAAACTGCTTTGGGTAAAATACAAAGAAATCAGTGTCAAAGTATATTTGGCTCGAAATTTGCTGAGAAATTTAGTTTTTTCATTTAGAGGTTTTTATGGACTTATCAGATTATTACTTGTACGGGTTTAATAATTATTGTCGAGCTCTACTGCCAAGGCAATTATTAAAAGCACCTCCACTGGCCATAATTGATCAAAATAGCGATGTTGATAATTTTATGGGTATTTCAATATTGAAGCCTGATAACCCTGATATAGATAAAAGTAAACCTGTTTTTAATTGTTTACTGGGGTATCCAAATTTAGAAGAGATACTCAAAGGCTCTGGCTTTCAATGGGTGATTAACACTTATGATGTATTCGATATACTTAACAATAGTTTATTGGATATGTCAGTGGATGGGCTCAACTATAGAAAAAAACCGAGAGAATCTCAAATTAATATAGATAAAATAAAAATACTTAGCGGTATGTTAACTGATAATGAGAGTAAATCAATTGTTCGTCGATTAGTTGAATTTAGGCAATCACCTAGCCAAAGTACTTATATATTTCCAGAGTGCTATGATATGTATTTTCCTCCGAATATTCCCAATTTGTATAAAGAAAAGAAATTACGAGTTATGGACGTTGGTGCTTTTAATGGAGATACATTAGAAGTATTTGCACGTAATTACCGTGATTCTCTTGAATCATATGCTTGTATTGAAGTTAATGATAAAAACATTAAAGATTTAAAGCTTAATATTGAAGGACTAGGTCTTACTAAGATCACGAAAATCTACAACGGAGCAGTGGGCTTACCTGAAGATGTTGTTTTAGTCCTCAGAGGTAAAAGCTCAGATACACAAGTTATAGCAGTCGATGAAGCAAGCATCTTATTGAATGATAAAGTAGTGAACAGGTTGGACTTCTCAAAGTTATTATTTGAACAGCAACCAAATGTAATTAAAATGGATATTGAAGGGGCTGATTATAAAGCTTTAAGTGAAGCTAGGAGCTTTATTGCCAGTTACTTACCAACTCTTTCTTTATCCGTGTATCATAACCCTGATGATTTATGGGAAATACCTATGCTTATAAATAGTTTTGTTGGGGATGGATATAATTATTACATCAGACATGAAGGCCATTGGGGTTTTGAAACTATTTTTTATGCGGTACCAAAAAAATGAAAGAAACATTACAACAATTAGTCGAACTTTTAGTACAAAGAGCAAACCTTAGTGAAATTGAAGAGGTTGATTACCATGCATTTCGTTTTTTAGATGCAGGTATAATCGATTCTTTTGGTTTGATGCAGTTTATTATGGAAATAGAAGAAGAGTTTGATATTGAGCTAACTCCTGATAACACTCAGTCAGAGGAATTTAGAACATTAGGTGGTTTGGCATTAATTATTGATAGCAAAAAATAATAAGATGAAGAGTAGCTATATAAAAAAAGACATACTTGAAAGTCTTCAAAATTGTGGCATAAAAAAAGGTGATGCTGTATTTGTGACGACCTCGCTTGGAATGTTTGGTTTTTTAGAAAATGCAAAAAGCTTGGATGATATCAATGAAGCTTTTTACTTAAGCTTATGCGAATGTGTAGGAGAAATTGGCAGCATTATTGTGCCTACTTACTCTTACACATTTGGTAAACATACGGTTACGTCACCTGTTATATTTGATACACAAGATATCAAAGCTGAAATTGGACCTTTTCCTGAATTTTTTCGGCATCAAGACGACGTTATCAGAAGTGGTGATCCTTTTATGTCGGTTGCAATTAAAGGACCTGCTTCGGCATTAATAGAAAATTTAACCCCTACGTCTTATGGTCACGACTGTTTTTTTGAAAGACTGTTAGGAAATAACGTAATTTGTTTGAATTTAGGTTTAGGGCCTAACTGGACCGCTTTCATCCACTATGCCGATTATTTGGCTAAAGTACCATTTAGGTATGACAAGCTTTTTTCTGGGCTCTACCGCGATTCAAAAAAAATAAAGCAATGGCTTTATAGTGTTCCACTTATTAGTGCTGAAGCAACTGCAAATGCACACTCAGTTGGTTTAGAGGCAGAAGGTGTAGGGATCTGGAATTATGCCACATTGGGTCGAGGAAGAATTTATAAAGCTAGTTATGATGAATACTTTAACTTTGTGATGAATAAGCTTAGGGGAGATAGATGGGCCTTAGCTAAAGGAAGTGATTGCGATGTTAAATTGTTAGAGCTTATGCGTTGTAATATTCCTTATAATGACTTTGCTAAGTGCGAAGCAATAACTTATTTTATAAATGAGTTAGTTATATCAATTTCGGATAAATTTAATTTTGAATTGCTTGAATTCGACACAGGTTTGAATGCATTTGATCATATAGTTCCTGAAGCTTGGTATTGTTCCAGTGTTTCATTAACTGATTCTCTTGGTCGTAAGTTATCAATAAATACAAATTCAATTACTCCTTATAGTCAAAGTTTTGAAGGGGAGGTCACTGGCTTTAATCTAAAAAAACATATCAATATCAAAAGCAAGTTTCCTAGATATATAGAACGTGATTGGGAGTTGATAATAGAACCAAAGCTTATTCAAGAAGATGAAATGTACAGCGTTAAGTTAAGTTGTGGGACTTACTTTTCACATGCAAAGGTTGCTTTTAAAAGAGGATCTTTTAAGTATATATATGTAATTAATGCAACTGATTTTCATCAGAGCAGAGAATTGTACGAATTAAAGTTAAGAAAATTAAAAGACTCCACTTTTTGTACCTTAGTCGTAAGCCATGAGACAGCAATGGTCGCTTGGATTGCTGAACATCGGCAAGAGCTAGAGTTAAATCAAGAAATCAATTTGCTTTGTGCGTCAAAAGACTCTAAATGGTGTGGCTGGGATATGTGTGGATATAACCCAGCTACAAAAGATAGTCTTATTAAACAAAACTATAATTTTAAAATAGTATTAATCTAAAATGTCTTGAGAAGCTATACTTCGATCTGTTCCCAAGACCCAGATATAACAGAGAGTTTTGCAGCTAAGAACAAGTTAAGTCCGTGGCTTGCTTGTTCTAACCCAAATACATAGTCTTTATTTTTCCTTTCTCCAGCTTTAAATAATGATAATTCCATATGAATGTCACTATAAAGATTTGAGAAGGCTTCAACGAACCCTGCCGGGTGTCCAGGTTTCATTCGGTTATATCTAAACTGGTTAGCGTACTCACACTGTCCAGCTCTATCTAGAATTTCTCTGCGGCCGTTATTGTAGTTTAACTCTAATTCATCTGGGTTTAGCTGAAACCAACGAGCGCTCCCTTTATCACCATATATTCTGATTTGTAGTCCATTTCGGTGGCCAATAGCCGTTTTTGACATCCACATACTACCCCTTATGTTATTTGGATAGTTCAGCAACATATTTACATCATCAATTAAATTTGGATATTGAGAATGGTTAGTAAATTGTGCAATTGTTTCAGTTGGTTCTATTTCTAGTAAGTATGTTGAGAGGTGGTGTAAATGCACCCCTAAATCTAAGCAGATGGTTGGCACTTCAAAATCTTTTAAACGCCATGCTTGTGGCATCGACGATCTACCTGCAATATCCGGCGGCCTTCTGAACCCTTCTTGTGGCATTTCAAGATGAATTTTTTGGATGGTGCCAAGAGCACCTTGCTTTACGAGATGTTTCAACTCCCTCACCATAGCGTAGCCACTGTAGTTGTATGTAACAGCTAAAAAGTGTTTGTTTTTATCGTAGCAGGCTTCAATTTCAGCGACTTCAGTAGGGCCAGTAACAAGGGCTTTCTCGCAAATAATAGGTAAATTCGCTCTCAGAAGCTTGGTTATTACTTTGATATGGTGAGGTGTTGGTGTCAGTATAACAAATGCATCAACATGGTCTTTCTCTTGCTCTACAAGCTCTTCCCAATTGTTGTATAAATGCTGTTTTGAAACTCCCCACCTTTGCGCTGTTGCACGATTTTCATCTGGGTCCCTTGAAAAAGCACCTGCAACAACTGCAAACTTGTTATCGAGTTGACTTGCGGCGAAGTGGACATAGCCTACAGCTGAGTTATTGCCACCGCCAATAAAGGCAAGTTTTAATTGTTTATTGTTGTCATTCATAGATATACCTGCCTTTTGATCATAGCCATTCATCGGTAATCAATAGTTTTTCTAAACTAAATTATAGTTTCTAATTTACTGGATTAGTGAGCCTTGAATAGTTTACTGTTATTTTTTTTCGTGAGAGACTTACACACTGCTCTGATAGGCCTCTAAAATTTGTTTTAATTCTGTATTGCTTTGGTAACAATTCTATAGACATAATGATACAAGACTAAATTGCAATGTGCTTAAAGCTAGCTTCATAGTAAACCAATCAATATATTTGTAACGAGTTGCTGCTCGTATGCTGTCATAGTTGGATACAGAGGAATCGTAACAGCCTGTTTGTAGTATGTTTCAGCATTAGGAAAATCGCCTTCAGAAAAGCCCAAGGTTTGATAGTAAGGCTGTAAATGGATAGGTATATAATGCAGATGAGCGATAATACCTTGTTCGCGCATGCTTGTAATTATGGATTTATGCTTTGCTATGCCAGATCGAGTTAAACGGACAACATACAAATGGTAGCTAGAGTAGCAATTATCAGATTGTGTTAAGTGTACTATATCTGAATTTGCAAACGCATGATTGTATGTTTTCGCAATGTCATTCCGCACTGTTACAAAGTTATTTAGTTGCTTTAACTGACTCAACCCCAAAGCAGCTTGCATATCAGTCATTCTATAATTAAAACCAAGCTCTAACTGTTGATAATACCAAGGACCATGACTTGGCTCAGTCATTTCTTCAGGATGATTAGTAATGCCATGACTGCGTAAGCGCTTCATTCTTTTATCAAGCTCTGCACTGTTCGTTACAGCCATGCCACCTTCAGCTGAAGTGATGATTTTGACGGGATGAAAGCTAAAAACGGTTATATCTGAGTATTCACAGCTACCAACTGGCTTGTCTTTATATTTGGCGCCGATAGCATGAGAGGCATCTTCTATTACTTTGAAATTGTACTGTTTGGCAAGCTTCGCAATGATCTGCATATCACATGATTGCCCTGCTAAATGGACTGGGATCACAGCCTTGGGGAGTCGATTGTTTTGTTTGGCAATTGCTAGTTTTTCTTGAAGGGCTGCAACAGACATATTGCCTGTTTCAAGCTCAATATCAACAAAGTCTACTTCTGCTCCACAATAAAGTGCGCAATTACTGGACGCGACAAATGAGATTGGCGAGGTCCATACAATATCACCTTCACCAACACCTAAAGCAAGACAAGCAATATGCAAGGCTGAAGTGGCACTGTTAGCCGCACAAGCATAGTGAGCACCACAATACTCAGCAATTGCATTTTCAAATGCCGGTACAGCAGGACCTTGTGTTAACCAATCAGATTTTAATACATCAATTACGGCATTAATGTCATCTTGTGAAATATTTTGCCTACCGTAGGGAATTATTTTGTTTGCCATAATAAACTTTATAAAAGCGCTTGGACATTGAAGTGTTTAATTTCTTCAATGTTCATATAGTCCGAGTTATCTAGTGAGTTATATTCAAAACCCTGAGCAACTTTTTTACCCTTTTCACCCAATGCATTTACTGTAAAGTCATTACTGCGGCTACTAAATCTAATTCCTGGAGCGATGACATAGTGGTCTTGATATTCATATGTTTCGAAGCATAAATCTTGTGGGCACATCACTTCATGCAGTTTTTCACCCGGACGAATGCCTATTACCTTAATGGGTAAATCAGGGGCCATTGCTTTTGCTAAGTCAGTGATGCGAATCGATGGAATCTTTGGCACAAAAATTTCGCCACCAAGCATACGCTCGAAATTGGTCAATACAAAGTCGACACCTTGCTGAAGGTTGATCCAAAAACGTGTCATCTCTTCATGAGTAATTGGAATATGGTCGCGACCTTCATCAATAAACTTTTGAAAAATGGGCACTACAGAGCCTCGCGAACAAACCACATTGCCGTAACGAACAACTGAAAATGTGGTGCGATTACCACCAGCAATATTATTAGCGGCTACAAAAAGCTTATCTGACGCCAATTTAGTGGCGCCATATAAGTTAATAGGGTTGGCCGCTTTGTCAGTTGAAAGCGCAATGACTTTTTCAACATTGTTGTCCAGTGCTGCATCAATCACGTTTTCAGCACCATTTATATTAGTTTTAATACATTCCATTGGATTGTATTCAGCCGCAGGGACTTGCTTTAAAGCAGCTGCATGAATTACATAGTTGACCCCACGCATTGCGCGGCGTAAACGGTCTTTATCGCGTACATCACCGATAAAATAGCGCATACATGGTTGATCAAAGTCTTGCTGCATTTCAAATTGTTTCAGCTCATCACGAGAGAAAATAATTATTTTTTTTGGTTTGTATCGTTCAAGTAACGTTTTTACGTATTTTTTACCGAATGATCCGGTACCACCGGTAATTAAAATTGTTTTGTTATCGAACATAATGTTACCCAAGTTATTTATCATTGGCGTAGTTATAGTAAAAATTAAATACGCAAAAAGTGAAATTTAATACACTGCTCAGTACTTTACCTATTAACAGAGTAGGTTAGCAAGCACGATGCCAAGTTAATTTAGTTTAAACATGGTACAAAGTACAAAATTTGGCAAATTAAGCTATAATTCAACCATTCAGTGTGTGGGAGCCTGTTATGAAAATTCAATCACCAGCTGCTAATTTTTTTAATAATACGCAGCAAACAGGAAATAAACTTTTAGAGCAACTCGCTACCGGTAAAAAAGTAAACTCTGCGGCGGATGACGCCGCGGCATTACAAATTATTGACCGGCTAACCTCCCAACAAGATGGTTATGGGCAAGCTGTTCGCAATGCTTACGACGGTATCTCTTATTCGCAAGTGACGGAGTCAAGTTTATCTGGGGTTAATGATGCAGTGTCACGTATTCGGGAATTGTCTCTTCAGGCGGGGAATGGTGCGTTAAGTGATAATGATCGTGCTGCATTACAAGAATAAGTGGTGCAGTTACAAAGTCAAATTACAGAGACGTTTGAAAGCGCGTCTTTTGGCGGTAAGCCTTTGTTCGATGGTCAGTCAGTGTCGTTTCAAGTGGGGCCAGATGCCAATACAACACAAAAAACTACACCTTCCGACGGTAGCTTTGCTGCTGCGATTGCAACGATTGATATTTCAACTCAAGCAGGCGCACAAGCTGCTATTGATATTAGTGATCAAGCGAGCGACGAAATTAATACACAGCGTGCTAAGTTAGGTGCATTTCAAAATACGTTGGCAAGTACCATTAAAGGTTCAGGGACGCAGCAGGAAAATATTGCTGCAAGTAAAAGTCGAATTCAAGATACCGATTATGCGCAAGCAATTTCACAACAAGTCTCAAACGATATTTTGACGAATGCATCTATTGCTCTTCGTGGACAAGCTAATCAATCTGCTGAGTCTATTTTGAGTTTACTCTAACTTAATAATTAATCATTAAGTATTATTAAGTTAACCAATCCGTCTGTTTTTTGGCGTTTATGTCAAAAAACTGCCGCTATCGCTTGCATCCATGCTGAACTGGCTTACAATTTAACTAATTATACAAATTAGTGAAAGTACGGCTCGCTAAATATGATCTTGATTTTAGATAATAATAACAACCGCGCAATAGGATTAAATGCTTCACTTAGCTTTATTGGTGAAGCTTCTGAGCTATTAAGCGAAGAAAGCTTTGAGCAAGAGTGCAAAAAATATCAGCAACAAGAATGCATGATTATTTTAGGAGCGTTGCAATCACTTGACCACGAAAGCTTAATTAAACGCTATCCAACATTACCCTTTATGTTAATTGGCGAAACGCTAAAACCACTATTAAGTATAGCTAATGTGGTGGGGCTTATTTGCGAGCCATTTAATCACGAAGTGACAACTCAGTTACTTCATGATTGCCAGCAGTATCAACGTATGCTGCCTAATGAACATAAGCATACTAAACCACATAAAATTTTTGATGGACTTGTTGGTGAAACAGAGGCCGTAAAAGATGTTCGCTTTTTAATTGAACAAGTGGCAAAAACCGACGCTAATGTTTTAATTTTAGGTGAGTCAGGCACAGGTAAAGAAGTGGTTGCCCGTAATGTACACTTGCTTTCAAAGCGTATTAATGGACCGTTTGTACCTGTTAACTGTGGTGCTATTCCAGCGGAACTGCTCGAAAGTGAACTATTTGGCCACGAAAAAGGCGCGTTTACTGGTGCTATATCGGCTCGTAAAGGGCGGTTTGAACTAGCGCAAGGTGGAACGCTATTTTTAGATGAAATTGGCGATATGCCACTGCAAATGCAAGTAAAGTTGCTGCGGGTATTGCAAGAGCGAAGTTATGAACGTGTTGGCGGTACAAAGGCTATTCAGGCTGATGTACGCGTTATTGCAGCTACGCATCGCAATCTCGAAAATATGATTGAAGAGGGGAGTTTTAGGGAGGATTTATATTACCGTTTAAATGTATTTCCTATCGAAAACCCATCGCTAAGTGAGCGTGCTGATGATATACCGCTGCTTTTAAAAGAGTTAATGCGTCGCGTAAATGAGCAAACGGGTAGTACGGCTAAATTTACTGAGCGCGCAATTGAAAGTTTAAAGGAACATGCTTGGCCTGGTAATATTCGTGAGCTTGCTAACTTAGTGGAACGTATGGTTATTATGTTCCCTGAAAAAGTAGTTGATATTCCCGACTTACCTAACAAATATCGTTACATTGAAGTTGAAGCCTACGAGCCAGAATACCCTGAAGAGTTAATGGAAAAAGATGCCTTTAACGACATATTTAGCACAGGTTTTAGTGATTATGAAAGTGAGCCCGATGCTGAGTTTAGCCAAACGGGTAGTGGGCTATTGCCAGATGATGGTATTGAACTTAAAGATTATTTAGCCGAACTTGAAATTAGCTTAATAAACCAAGCGTTAGAGCGCTATGATTACGTTGTAGCGCGTGCTGCAGAAATACTAGGTGTTCGCAGAACAACACTTGTTGAGAAAATGAAAAAGTATAATCTTTCACGAGATTAAGGTTTAAAAGCAGCTGTCAGTGTTAAGTTATAAATTGGCCAAACACAGTAGATAAATAACCCCTCGTTTTGTAGGTGCGGTTTTATACCGCACTTTACTTAAAAATATTAGCAAGAGCGCGAAGTAAATTCGCACCTACACAGTTTTTACTTTTGTTGTAGAAGCTAGACTTGCTCGCGTGAAAAACAAGACTTTTAATCATTTAAATAAAACGTTATTTCACAAAGAGAAAAACGAAGGTAAATGAGAAACCATAGTCAACTCACGCTTTACTTCTCTAAAGCGCAGCGTCTCTTAACCTCTTTGTGAACAAATCACTTTTATGGTTATAAATCACTTACCCACTAAAAGTCTTAATAATTTCTTCTTTTCTAAAACAATCATTACTGTGATCGTTAACCATACCGCAGGCCTGCATATGAGCGTAAACCGTGGTTGGGCCTAAAAACTTAAAACCCCGCTTTTTTAAATCTTTAGCAAATGCAGTTGATGCCTCTGTAATTGCAGGGTAGTCCTCAGCGTTATTTAAATTACTTATAATCGGTTCATTACCCACAAGCTGCCATTGGTAGTTACTAAAACTTCCAAATTCTTCTTGTATTTCTATAAAGCGTTTAGCGTTGTTGACGGTTGCCGCAATTTTTAATCGGTTACGCACAATACCCTCATTAAGCATTAGTCTCTCAATATCATCTTGTGTGAATTGTGCCACTTTATCTACATCAAAATTAGCAAATGCTTTTTTGTAACCGCTGCGTTTTTTTAAAATTGTGTACCAGCTTAAGCCGGCTTGCGCGGATTCAAGAGTGATAAATTCAAACAGCTTTGTATCATCATAAAGGGGGACGCCCCATTCTTCATCATGGTAAATAACGTAGTCGGGTTTAGTGGTGTCGAGCCACGGGCAACGGCACTTTATTTGCTCACTCATTATTATTCCTTTTTGCGTGCGTCATTTTTATGTCACTCAAATTATTGATGTAACTTAATGATAAGTATGTAAATAAATTTTGGTATAAATCGTGCATTTAGACATGTATCTACATCAATTCGAGATTTGATTATGGCCCTTGCTAGCGTGCTAAAACCACAGTTTTTTTCTGCAAATCAGTATAACCCATGTTTACTTCAAGAGGAGTACATTGGTGAATTAAGCGATCTGCGCAAGCAAGCAAGTTGGCTTTCGCATTTGGTCGATACCATGCCAGCAGGCGTGGTTGTACTTGATGGCAAAGGGTTGATTGCAAAAGCGAATCAAATAGCGATTGATATGCTTGGCGAGCCACTTGAAGGCGAACGCTGGTTTAATGTTATTCAGCGCTCTTTTAGGCCGCATCAAGATGATGGCCACGAAGTGTCTTTAAAAGACGGGCGCCTAATAAAGCTTGATATTACCGCTTTAGCACCAGAGCCTGGGCAACTTATTTTAATGACGGATTTAACCGAAACTCGCCGTTTACAAAAACGTGTTGCACATATGCAGCGATTAAGCGCGCTGGGTAAAATGGTTGCGTCACTGGCGCATCAAGTCCGTACACCGCTCTCAGCCGCTATGCTTTACGCCGCTAATTTAGGATCAAAGCGCTTACCCGAAGCATCTCGCGATAACTTTCAAACAAAGTTAATGTCGCGTTTAAAAGATTTAGAAACTCAAGTAAACGACATGCTGTTATTTGCTAAAAGTGGCGATCAGCAAGTTGTTGAGCAAGTTTCAATGCAGCAGCTTTTAACAGAAGTTAAAGCGGGCGCTGATGCGATGGTCGCACTTAATGAAAGTGAGCTGGATGTAAGCTTACCAGAGCCAGATATACAAATAGTCGGTAATAAAACGGCATTGGCCAGTGCTATTCAAAATCTTGTGCACAATAGTATTCAAGTTATTGGCGGCGGTGCAAAAGTAAAAATTAGCGCACAAAGAGATTTAAAAGATTTAGATATGGTTCGTATTAGTGTGAGCGACAATGGCCCAGGTGTTGATTTAAGCCAAAGCGATAAAATTTTTGAACCATTTTTTACTACAAAAAGTCAGGGCACAGGTTTAGGGCTTGCTGTAGTGAGTTCGGTTGCTAGTGCGCACCAAGGTCGTGTTGATGTGACCAATAATACGCAGGGTGGTGCCTGCTTTAGTTTGTTACTGCCTATTAAAGCAACATCTAAACTAGAGGGGTCATTATGAGTAACACTATTTTAGTTGTCGAAGATGACGCAGGGCTTCGTGAAGCCTTAATAGATACCCTTGAAATTTCGGGTATTGAATGTGTTGCAGCCAACAGTGCTGAGCAAGCAATGTTACTGCTTAAAAAAGATCAATTTTCGCTTGTTGTAAGCGACGTGCAAATGGGCGCAATGAGTGGACTGGATTTACTACGCAGTATTAAATTAAACCACCCTGATTTACCTGTATTGATGATGACGGCGTACGCCACAATTGACGATGCGGTAGAAGCCATGCGCCTAGGTGCAATTGACTACATGGCTAAACCATTTGCACCTGAAGTGCTGTTAAATATGGTGAGTCGTTATTTGCCTGAAAAAGCAAAAGAAACCGACGGACCTATTGTTGCTGACCCAACTAGTATTCAATTATTGGAGCTTGCGAGTAAAGTAGCACGCTCTGATGCAAGTGTGATGGTACTTGGCCCAAGTGGTTCAGGTAAGGAAGTACTTGCTCGTTATATTCATGATAAGTCGAGCCGATGTAATGAGCCATTTGTGGCGATTAACTGCGCGGCAATTCCTGAAAATATGCTCGAAGCCACGTTATTTGGTTACGAAAAAGGAGCTTTTACGGGCGCGATTCAAGCATGTCCGGGTAAGTTTGAGCAAGCACAAGGCGGTACTATTTTACTTGATGAAATTACTGAGATGGACTTAGGGCTACAAGCTAAACTTTTACGCGTGCTGCAAGAGCGTGAAGTAGAGCGTTTAGGGGGTCGTAAAACAATCCAGCTCGATGTACGTATTTTGGCAACCAGTAATCGTGATTTAAAAGAAGCCGTGTCTGAAAATCAGTTTAGAGAAGATTTATATTACAGGCTTAATGTTTTTCCACTAATGTGGCGACCATTGTGCCAACGCCCAGGCGATATTATTGTATTGGCTAAGCATTTAATTGAGCGCCATATAAGTAAAAGCAAAGAGCCTATGGCGTATTTAGATAAAGCTGCCGAGCAAAAGTTACTGGCTCATGCATGGCCTGGTAATGTGCGCGAGCTTGATAACGTTATACAACGTGCGCTTATACTGCGCACGGGTAACACAATAAACGAGCATGCTATTTTTATCGAAAACTTAGTATCTAATAACTTTGTTATGGAGCCATCATTGGCACCAGCGCAAACAGTATCGCCAACAGAATTAGCTCACGCAGATAAAGGCGTTGATAAAAGCACGCTAAGCTCTGCATATTATGATGAAAAATCGCATGCCGAGGATGAGCCTAAGCAAGGTTTACTAGCGGCAGATACCGGTAGCTATAAAGATGAGCTTAAAGACAAAGAGCATCGCATTATTTTAGAAACCCTTGCACGTTGCCAAGGCAAGCGTAAAGACGTTGCCGAAACGTTAGGCATAAGCCCACGAACTTTACGTTATAAACTAGCACAAATGCGCGATTTAGGTATTTCACTTCCTGCATAACCTCCTATAAACCCTAAGTTTGCGCTGCGAACTTAGGGTTGTCAAAACTCTGACTAACACAAATCAAAGTTAACCTATTGTATTTTAATGATTAATTATTTGGCATGCTTTGTGCTTTATTACTTGTAAGAGTTCACTGCGTGTCAGAGATAAATTATGAAAATTCAAAACAGTGCTGTATTTCAAGAAATGCAATCAATGGCTTTAGAAGCCGGCCGTAATAATCAAATAAATAAATTGCCGACTCAAGTTCAACCTACTTCTACTTCCCAGTTTGGCGACATGCTAAGTGATGCACTAAATTCAGTGCATGGATTACAACAAGATGCCGCGCAAAAAGTAACAGCAGTTGAGATGGGTGATCGAAGTGTATCGCTTGCTGAAGCGATGATTGCTTCTCAAAAATCGTCAGTTGCTTTTGAGGCTACAGTACAGGTTCGTAATAAACTTGTTGAAGCTTATAAAGAAATCATGAACATGCCTGTTTAATTAGGTAGTGGAGAATTATTGTGGCGCAATCTAACCAATCTACAGACCTAGCACTTGCTGGTGGCGGTATTGACCAAAGTGGTGGTGATGATCAACAAGAACAAAAGTCAGGCTACTTAAGTGCTTTAAATGGTGTTGATGTATTGCGCCAAGTAACATTGGTTATAGCATTGGCTATTTGTTTAGCTATCGCGATTTTTATTATTATTTGGGCTCGTCAGCCAGATATGCGCCCGTTAGGCAAAATGCAAACTGAAGAGCTGATTCAAACGCTCGACTTTTTAGATGCGCAACAAATTGAATATCAACTAGATGGCAACGTTGTATCGGTTGATGAAAGCGAATACCAAAACATTAAATTGTTAATGACCCGCGAAGGGTTAGATCAAGGCCCTGCATCTGGCTCTGATATAATTATGCAAGATATGGGCTTTGGTGTAAGCCAACGCTTAGAGCGCGAACGCCTAAAACATGGTCGAGAACAGCAGTTAGCACGCACCATTGAAGAACTTAACAACATTACTCGCGCCAAAGTATTGTTAGCTATTCCTAAAGAAAACGTATTTGCGCGTAGAGAGAAAAAACCATCAGCAACTGTTGTATTAACGCTTAAGCGTGGTCGCTCACTCGACCGTGAAGAAGTAGACTCTGTTGTTGATATGATTGCTTCAGCAGTACAGGGTTTAGAGCCTATGCGAGTTACTGTTACCGATCAAAATGGTCGATTACTAAATTCAGGTTCGCAAAGCTCATTAGCAGCACGCTCTCGTAAAGAATACGATTTAGAACGTAAGCGCGAACAAGAGTACCTTGAAAAAATAGACAGTATTTTAATACCGGTTGTTGGGCTTGCAAACTATACAGCTCAAGTTGATTTGAGTATGGACTTTAGCTCGATTGAGGAAACTCAAAAGCGTTATAACCCAGACCTACCAGCGGTTAGAAGCGAAACCACATTTGAAGAAAATAACATTGGCGGCCTAGCTGTTGGTATTCCAGGTGCACTTACAAATCAGCCACCGTTAAACTCGAACATTCCTGAGGTTGCGGGGCAAGGTGGTGCAGGCACAGCTACATCACCAACACGCAGCCACAAAGAAGCCACGCGTAATTATGAACTCGACACTACAATTTCTCATAAGCGCCAGCAAAGTGGTGTAATACGTAGAATAAGCGTATCAGTTGCTGTTGACTACATTGCTAAAGTGGGAGAAAACGGCGAAACAACCATGACTCCACGTTCGGTAGAGGCATTGTCAAATATTCGTCGCTTACTACAAGGTGGTGTAGGTTTTGATATGCAACGTGGTGATGCACTTGAAGTAGTGACAGTGCCGTTTGTACGTGAAGAAACAAATTTAGCAATAGAAGTGCCACTGTGGGAACAAGACTGGTTTATGAAAATAGCCCGCCTTGTATTAGGCGCCTTAGTTATCATTGTATTGATAATGGCAGTAGTAAAACCAATGCTTAAGCGCTTAATTTACCCAGACGATACACTAGAAGAATACGACGAAGATGCATTAAGTTCAGGCGTAGATATTGGCGACAACACGCTTGATATGCTAAATAAAGACTTTGATTCTGCTTCGGTTGGTTTCTCAAGTGATGGTACACTGCAGTTACCGGATTTACATGGCGACGAAGATTTACTTAAAGCAATTCGTGCCCTTGTAGCTAACGAACCAGAACTATCATCACAAGTAGTCAAAGCGTGGTTAACAGAAGATGACTGATCAAGAACAAAAACAACTCCCGCCAGCCTTTGATGTTGATAAGCTAGATGGGGTAGATAAAGCCGCTATATTACTTTTGAGTTTATCAGAAGAAGATGCCGCGCAAATCCTTAAACACTTAGAACCTAAACAGGTGCAAAAAGTGGGTATGGCGATGGCTGGGTTACAGGACTTATCACAAGCTAAGATTAGCGCTGTACACAACTTGTTTATAGAACAAATTCAAAGCTTTAGTACCATTGGTTTTCAGTCAGAAGACTTTATTAAAAAAGCGCTTACAGCAGCACTTGGTGAAGACAAAGCCGCTAGCCTTATTGACCAAATTGTTATGGGCTCAGGCGCTAAAGGTTTGGATTCATTAAAATGGATGGACTCTAAGCAGGTAGCAAACATTATTCGTAATGAGCATCCACAAATTCAAACCATTGTATTATCGTACTTAGAGCCAGAGCAGTCTGCTGAGATTATTGCTCAGTTCCCTGAAAAAGTGCGCTTAGATTTAACCATGCGTATTGCAAACCTTGAAGAAGTTCAGCCAGCAGCACTGCAAGAGCTAAACGAAATCATGGAAAAACAATTTGCCGGCCAAGCAGGTGCACAAGCCGCTAAAATGGGTGGCTTAAAAGCTGCTGCAGATATTATGAACTACCTAGATACCAACGTAGAAGGGCAGTTAATGGACTCTATTCGTGAACATGACGAAGAGATGTCGCAGCAAATTCAAGATCTTATGTTTGTGTTTGAAAACTTAATGGATGTTGAAGACCGCGGTATTCAAGCAATCCTACGAGAAGTACAACAAGACGTATTAATGAAAGCAATTAAGGGCACCGACGATGCGCTTAAAGACAAAATACTGGGCAATATGTCTAAACGTGCAGCCGAAATGCTTGCTGATGATTTAGAAGCTATGGCACCGGTACGTATAAGCGAAGTAGAGGCGGCGCAAAAAGAGATTTTATCAACAGCGCGTCGTTTATCTGACTCAGGTGAAATTCAGCTGGGCGGCGGCGGTGGCGAGGAGTTCCTGTAAACCATGAGCAAACTCAAAGGACGCACACTTCGGGCTGATGAAGCCGATGAATTATTAAAAAACTGGGCTATTCCAGATGTAGCACCAGATGAGAGCAGCTTTGGCAATCGCTCTACGGCTTACGGCACACCGCTTAGTGAGTTGTACAAAAAAGAATTAGCCGAAGAAATGCCTATTGATGAGCCACAAGAACCAGAACTCCCTGCGCTTACCATGGTTGAGCTTGAACGCATTAGACAAGACGCGTACGAAGAAGGCCTTAAACAAGGTCATGAGCAAGGCTACATAGACGGCTTTGAAAAAGGCGTTGGCGAAGGTAAAGAAGCAGGCTACAAAGAAGGCTTAGAGCAAGGTAAAACACAAGGCCTTGAAGATGTAAAACCATTAATTGAAGAGCAGTTAACAAGTTTAAAAGCCATTTTAGAGGGGCTAACTGCACCGCTAGATAAAGTGGACGAACAAGCCGAGAAGCAATTAGTACAACTTGCTAGCATGTTAGCGGAAGCTGTTATTTATCAAGAAGTAAAAACATCGCCAGATGTGATTTTACATACGTTAAAGCAAAGTATTGATTCACTTAATGCGGAGCAAGAAAAAGTACGAATCCATTTAAACCCCGAAGACTTAGAACTCATAAAAGAGAGCTACGGCGAACAAACCATTATTGATAATAACTGGCAATTAATGGCAGAACCCACTCTTGAACGCGGTGGCTGTGAAGTTAAAACAGCGCAATCGTCACTCGACATGACCCTTAAAACACGTGTCAAAGAAACGTTGGATAGTTTTTTGCATAATAGTGGTATCTAACTATTTTATTGGCGTGTTATGTCAACTCAACGTGCACCTTTAAGCGAACGCTTATCTCAATATCAACAACATATTAAAACCCCGGCGCCTGCTGTGGCAGGTATTTTAACGCGTGTTGTTGGCCTTACCCTTGAGGCTAGAGGTTTACGTGCACCCGTTGGTAGCCAATGTAAAATAGAAACTATGAACGGCTTTGTAGACGCCGAAATAGTCGGTTTTAACGATCAAACTTTGTACTTAATGCCTAACGACCACATCTCTGGTGTATTACCTGGTGCGCGTGTTATTCCTCAAGTAAATAATTTAGGTTTACCTGTAGGGATGAGTTTATTAGGCCGCGTGGTGGATGGTTTAGGGCGACCGCTAGATGGCTTAGGTAAAATTAATGCTGAGCATCATTTAAAGTTTGCGCAAAATACTATAAACCCGCTTTCAAGAAGACCAATCACTAAGCCTATGGATGTAGGTGTGCGTGCTATTAACTCGGTTATCACAGTAGGGCAAGGCCAGCGTATGGGCTTGTTTGCAGGCTCTGGTGTGGGTAAATCAGTACTTCTCGGTATGATGACCCGAGGTAGCGAAGCTGATGTCATTGTGGTTGGCTTAGTGGGGGAGCGTGGCCGCGAAGTAAAAGAATTTATTGAAGAAATACTCGGTGTAGAAGGGCGCAAACGTTCAGTTGTTGTCGCAGCGCCTGCTGATTCATCACCACTTATGCGTTTAAAAGGCTGTGAGAGCGCCGTAACTATTGCAGAGTATTTTAGAGATCAGGGTTTAAACGTATTATTGTTACTCGATTCGGTAACGCGTTATGCAATGGCACAACGTGAAATTGCACTTGCTGTTGGCGAGCCGCCCGCTACAAAGGGTTATCCGCCTTCGGTGTTTGCTAAATTACCTGCGCTGGTGGAGCGTGCTGGTAATGGCGGTGAAGGGCAAGGTTCAATTACTGGCTTTTTTACGGTGTTGAGTGAAGGCGATGATATGCAAGACCCTATTGCTGATGCAGCGCGAGCTATATTAGATGGCCACATTGTACTATCGCGTGATTTAGCTGACAGTGGGCACTATCCCGCTATAGATATTGAAAAGTCGATTTCGCGTGTTATGCCTCAAGTTGTTTCTGAGCCGCATATGCAACAAGCCCGAGTGCTTAAACAAGTGTATTCAATGTATCAACAAAACAAAGACATGATTACCTTAGGCGCTTATCAAAAAGGGACCGATCAAATGCTCGACCAAGCTATAAATATGATGCCAAGAGTGAATGCATTTTTACAACAAGGTATGCGAGATGTCATTAGCTACGATGATGGTCTGCAAGGGCTTGCTCAGTTATTAGGACAAGCATAATGGCTAAAAACAAACTCGATTTATTGCTCAAAATTGAAAATGATAAAGAAGAAAATTTGCGCATGAGTTACTTACAAGCTAATCAAAACTTGCAATCGAATCAACAAAAGCTACAAGGTTTAAACAATTTTAGACTTGAATACTCTCAGCAGTTACACCTAAAAGGTAAGTCGGGTTTATCTAGTGCGGGGTTTGGTCAGTACCATGCTTTTATAGCTAAAATTGAAGAGGCAATTCGCCAACAAGCAAGTACCGTAAATACCGCTAAGCAAGTTGTTACTCAACGTAAAACTCTATGGCTTAAGCAGCAAATTAAAGCTAAAGCAGTTGCCAAACTAATCGAAAATCAAAAACTCAAAGCAAATGCGTTAATGGCTAAAAATGAGCAAAAAATGTTAGATGAATTTTCAGCTAATCAGTTTTTTCAACGTCGTAAAGCTTTGTAATTCAGGCACGTTAATTGCTTTGTTACTTAGTGGAATTCAACTTTTGGCGGTATGCGGTGGCATATTGCCGTAATGGTATTAGGTGATTTATGGCGATGAATAACATTTCGTTTTTAGTTTCTTCTGAAAAAGATTCACTGTTAGCTTTTAAAGACAATAGCTTAGCTAATGGCGGAGGAAATTTAGGCGATGAATTTTTAAGTCAGCTAAACGAAGCGCATAACTTTATGGAGCCTTTGCTTAAAGGCAATAAAAATCCCGATGCCGAAAACTCTATTGCCATACCTAAGCATAAACAGCCAGAAGAAAATGAAAATCTGAGCGTAAAGCTAGATGAAGTAATAACTGACGAAGTTACTTTTGTGTCTGTTGAGATGCTTGATCAAATTAATTCAGCACAAGCAATGAGCACTTCGGTCAATAAGCCGTTCGATGCAACTAACAGTTCAGAATCAGAAAATGCAGAGCTAGAAGCTACACAAGCAGAGAATACCGAAATAGAAGACACAGAAATAGAGAATACAGAATTACAAAGCACACCAATAATTGCATCCACTAATACAAGTGATGAAGTATCGGCTAAAGAAGCGAATACAGCCAGTGTAGTGCAAAATCCAATTGCCACTAATGTAGACTCTAAAACGGCTAAATTAACTGATTCAAAAAGCGATAACTTTAGCTCACCACCTTTGAATTCGTTACCATTTAATGAAGGCAAACATCGTAAAAGTGGTGTTGCTGAAGCTATTGAAGGGCCATTAAATTCTATAAATAAAAAGCCAGATGACAGCATTGGGCCCATAGTTGATGATGCTGAATTAGTTTCAATGGATTTAAAGGAGCAGTTAGCTCAAGGGAAACCCGTTGATAAAAACTTAAAAAATATAGTGTTGCCAACACCAGTACCTACGCCAGTAGTTGCATCTGTAGAGACACCTCCTTTAACTGAATCAGAAGCGATACAAGTAAGTTCACAGACATCTGAGATTGAAAAAGGCGCAGCAATAGATACGTTAATGACTAAAGATGCAAGCTTAATTAAAGCTAATAATGTTATTGCTAGTTTAACGCCTGAGCAGCGCTCACAACTTAACGCGCAAGTTAAGGTATTAGAAAATACTGATTCAACCAGTAACGCAACTAGTAGCACTTCAAATCTTAAGCAAATGCTTGCGCAATTTATTACTGATAACGACAAAACGCAGAGCACGAGCACAAAACAATCTTTTAGCGCAGAAATCAATTCACTTAATACAACTGAAAAACAAAGCTTATTAACGCAATTAAATGCTTATATTAAAACAGAGCAGCCTAAAGGCGAGCAATTGGCAGTGCTTAAGCAAACAGTTAATGAATTAAAAGCTTCAATTGAAATAGGACTTGCCGATACCGCTAAGACAGACTCAAAAACGTTTGTAGCGTCAGAGACTCCTAACACAGTATATAATCCACAAAAGTTAAGCTTAAAGACATCAACAAACGAAGAGGCTGATTTAAATAAAGCCGTAACAACCTCAACTAAGGGTGATGATTTATTAAAATCACTTGAAGAATTACAAAAAGATGGGCTTAAGAAAATAACTGCAGAACAAACACCTGCACGCGTAGCACAAATATTTACGCAAATTACAGCTGCTTTAAATACTCAGCAAGTGAGCACATTAAGCCAATACGACTCATTAAGTTATGAGCAGAGCTTACTTGATACCCAAATAGTACAAACTCAACAATTACAAAGTACATCGCAAGTTAAGCAAGTAAGTATTGATCCTGGTGTAATGCAGGCAATTAATATTGTTAAAAGTGACGCAGCTAAATTACTGCAAGAGCGCGTTAGCTCAATGTTGAGCATTAATAACAAAGAAGCAGAAATTCGCCTAGATCCTCCTGAAATGGGCAGTATGCAAATACGTATTCGTAGCGATGCAGAACAAGCACATATAAACTTTGTAGTACAAAACCAGCAAGCCAAAGAAGCACTTGAACAATCAATGCCGCGCTTACGTGAAATGTTAGCGCAACAAGGGTTAGAGCTTGGTGAAAGTACTATTTCTTATGGGCAATCAGGTGGTGAAACTGCCGAGCAAAGTGAGAGTGGACCCCAAGGTAATATGGCTAATAATAAGTCAGTTAATGATGAAAACGACGAGCAAGCAAATAACACTGCACAAAGTTCTCGACAACAAACTTCATCATCAATAGATTACTATGCCTAAGTGCTGCTATTATAATAACTAAAACAAGCAAGTACCTTTGCGATTAAAGGAATCATGATGGCTGAAGAAACAAGTTTAGAAATTGAAGAAACCGGTAAAAGTAAAAAGAAACTAATAATAATCATAGTAGCTGTACTACTTATTGTAGGCGGTGCTGCAGGTTACTTTTTTATGTCGGGTTCGGATGCGCCAGTTGAAACCTTAGATGAAGAGACTGCGATGTCAGCAGATGCACCTTCTGCTGCAGTTGGTGATTCAGCTGAAATAGGCAGTGCTTTATATGTGTCAATGCCACGCCCATTTGTATTTAACGTGCCCGGTTCAAGTCGCGACAGAATTGTGCAAATTAAAGTACAGTTACTAGTACGTGGCGAAGTAAATGAAGAAACAGCCAAAAAACACATTCCACTAATAGAAGGGACGCTACTAAGCGTGTTTTCTACTACAACTGCTGATGAGTTAAGTACGAGCTCTGGTAAAGAAACACTTCGTTTTTCTGCACTTGAAAAGGTACAAAAAGCCTTAATGGATGTTGAAGGCAGCAAAGTAATTGAGCGGGTATTGTTTACCGGCTTTGTGATGCAATAAGGGGTTAGCGTGAGCGATTTATTATCCCAAGACGAAATTGATGCGCTATTACACGGTGTTGATGACGTTGAAGAGGAAGATATACACGACGGTGAAGATGGCGGGGGAAGTACGCTTCAGTACGATTTTTCTTCGCAAGATCGGATCGTGCGTGGTCGTATGCCGACGCTGGAAATTGTTAATGAACGCTTTGCTCGTCATATGCGAATTAGCCTATTTAACATGATGCGCCGTACTGCAGAGGTGTCTATTAACGGCGTGCAAATGATTAAGTTTGGCGAGTATATTCATACTCTATTTGTTCCAACCAGCTTAAATATGGTCCGTTTTAGACCTTTAAAAGGCACTGGCCTGATTACCATGGAAGCACGACTTGTGTTTATTTTGGTAGATAACTTTTTTGGTGGTGACGGGCGTTATCATGCAAAAATCGAAGGCCGAGAATTTACGCCAACAGAGCGCCGAATTGTACAAATGCTCCTTAAAATAATCTTTGAAGATTATAAAGAAGCTTGGGCACCGGTTATGGATGTATCGTTTGAATATCTCGATTCTGAAGTAAACCCAGCTATGGCTAATATTGTAAGCCCAACTGAGGTTGTGGTTATTAGTTCTTTTCATATTGAGCTCGATGGTGGCGGTGGCGATTTTCATATTGCACTTCCGTATTCAATGCTTGAGCCAATTCGAGAGCTGTTAGATGCGGGTGTTCAGTCTGATACTGAAGATACTGATTTACGTTGGAGCAAAGCGCTTCGCGATGAAATAATGGATGTAGAGGTTGAAATATCAACTCAGTTACTTGAAGTTGATTTAACCTTAAAACAAATTATGGAACTCAAAGCCGGTGATATTATTCCGGTTGAAATGCCTGAGCATATAACCGTATTTGTTGAAGAACTACCTACATTTAGAGCCAAAATGGGTCGCTCTCGCGATAATGTTGCGCTTCAAATTAGTGAAAAAATTAAACGACCTGATTCAGTTAAATCTGAGCTGCATGTATTTACCAAAGGCGGCAAGAAAATTGACTCAGATGCAGAATTAGCAGAACTAGAAGATGATTTACACCTCTCTGACGGTGTAGACTTAGACTGGTAATTGATTAAAAGGTTAAAAGTATGAGCGATGATCAAGACACAATGGATGAATGGGCAGCAGCATTAGCAGAAGCCGAAGCTCCAGATGATAGTAGCGAAGCACATGTTGCAGAGCTTGATGAGTTAAGTGATTCAAAACACGAAATGAGTGGCGATGAAAAACGAAAACTCGACACTATTTTAGATATCCCCGTTACTATTTCAATGGAAGTAGGACGCTCTAAAATTAATATTCGTAACTTATTGCAACTTAACCAAGGCTCTGTTGTTGAGCTTGACCGTGTTGCGGGCGAGCCGCTAGACGTGCTAGTTAATGGTACTTTGATAGCCCATGGTGAAGTAGTTGTAGTAAACGACAAGTTTGGTATTCGCTTAACTGACGTGATAAGCCAAGTAGAGCGGATCAAAAAACTACGATGAGCTTATTAGTTGCTTTAACGAGTTCCGTTTTTTCAAAAGCAGATGTGGCAACACCTACTGGAGATATACTCTCTATGGTGCTGTCGCTTGTAATGGTGCTAGTACTGATTATTGTGCTGGCATTTTTTGTTAAAAAGCTTAATCCAAATTTAGCAAACAGCGATGAATTTAAAGTAGTCAGAAGTCTACCTTTGGGTTCTCGCGAGCGTTTAATGGTTGTTGAGATAGATAATGCTCAGCATTTACTTGGTGTAACTCCCCACAGTATTAATTACTTACACAAGTTAGAAACTCCATTAAGTGAAAAAGAACTACCTGAATTAGCTAAACGATTTGGTAAACTTTTAAACCCGCAATCAAACCAAAATAAAAAGAATTAAACCTATGACAAAGTGGCTGCTTATTATTTTTGCCATGGTGTTTGTACCAAATGTAAGCGCAGAAGGAATTGATGCGCTTACTATTACAACAAACGCTGATGGCACACAAGATTACTCAGTAACGTTACAAGTTTTAGCAATTATGACGGCGCTGAGTTTTATACCGGCTGCCATAATTATGATGACCTCCTTTACACGAATAATTGTTGTACTCGCCATTTTGCGCCAAGCGATTGGTTTGCAGCAAACACCGTCGAACCAAGTGTTATTAGGGATGTCGCTTTTCCTAAGTATTTTTATAATGTCGCCTATTTATCAGCAGGTAAACGAGCGAGCTATAGAACCTTACTTAAATGAGCAGGTTACTTCAGTACAAGCTTTAGAGCTGGCTAAAGAGCCAATGAAAGCCTTTATGCTTTCTCAAGTGCGTCTCAAAGACTTAGAAACGTTTGCTAAAATTGCAGGTTACGATCAGCTTGATTCGCCACAAGATACACCGTTAATAGTGCTTATACCCGCCTTTGTAACCAGCGAATTGCAAACCGCATTTATAATAGGGTTTATGTTTTTTATCCCATTTTTAATTGTTGATTTAGTGGTCGCCTCGGTATTAATGGCGATGGGTATGATGATGCTTTCACCCATGATAGTGTCTTTGCCATTTAAAATTATGTTATTTGTACTTGTAGACGGCTGGAGCTTAGTGATGGGGACTCTAGCCAAAAGCTTTGGTTTAGGGACTTAGTATGCAAAGCATTAACATGACCCAACAATAGGAGTACAACATGGAACCGGAAATTTTTGTTGATATCCTAAGTGACGCTCTTTTTTTAGTTATTAAGCTGGTGTCTGCAATTGTAGTCCCAGGCTTAATTATTGGTTTAGTTGTGGCTGTGTTTCAGGCCGCAACGTCTATCAATGAACAAACATTGAGCTTTTTACCTCGTTTATTAATTACCATTAGTGCGCTTATTGTGGGTGGGCATTGGCTTACTCAAGAGCTAATGGACTTTTTTACTCGCCTAGTATTACTTATTCCTGAAATTGCAGGTTAAACGTGGAATACCCCTTTGCTGTCGTTATTCAATGGTTGAGCGATTTTTTGTTGCCGCTGGTACGCATTAGCTCAATGATTATGATTATGGCTGGTTTGGGGGCTAAAAATGTTCCTACACGTATAAAAATGGGTTTATCGGTTGTTGTAACTTTTGTTGTAGTTCCTGTTCTGCCCCCAGCTACATTCACTAATTTATTTTCGTTTGAGATGATTTTAGTCGTTATTCAACAAATGATGATTGGTGTTGCTATTGGTTTTGCATCTATACTTTTATTAAATACTTTTGTGTTAGCAGGGCAAATACTCGCGATGCAAACCGGTTTAGGTTTTGCTTCGGTTATTGACCCTTCTAATGGCGCGAGTGTGCCTGCTGTGGGCCAGTTTTTCCTTATTTTGGCCACCCTATTATTTTTTGCTTTTAACGGTCATTTAATGATGATTCAAATGGTGGTGCATAGTTTTCAAGTGCTACCCATTGATGGCACATGGTGGTCTGTAGATCATTACTGGGACATAGTGACTTGGGGCGGCTGGATGTTTACTACAGCACTTGTACTTTCACTTGCACCGCTTACCGCGATGCTCGTTATTAATATGTCGTTTGGTATTATGACGCGTGCAGCACCGCAATTAAATATTTTCTCTATTGGTTTTCCGTTTACCTTGGTAGCGGGACTTATTATTATTTGGGCGACACTAGGTAACTTTGTTACTCAGTTTGAGTTTCAATGGTTAAAAATGGTTGAGCTAATGTGTACTTTAGTTGGTTGCTCACCTTAGGAGAAAGTCATGTCTGAAGACTCAGGACAAGAAAAAACAGAAGAACCCACATCCAAAAAGCTTGAAGAATCTAAAAAGAAAGGCCAAATAGCGCGCTCAAAAGAGCTAGGTACCATGTTTGTACTTATTTTTTCGGCTATATCGCTTTTGATGTATGGGCCAGAAATTGGCAAAGGTTTATACAATGTAATGGGCCGAACCCTTAGCTTAAATCGCAACGAAGCCTTTGATACTACTAAAATGTTTGCCGTATGGGGAGAGGTTGCAGACGCTTTAATGTTTCCTATGGCTATGTTTGTATTAATTATAGTTTTGGCTGCATTTATTGGTAATACGTTACTAGGTGGCTTTAATTTTAGCTGGGAAGCCGCTGCACCTAAAGCAAGTAAAATGTCGCCAATGAAAGGCTTTAAACGTATGTTTGGCCCGCAAGCGGCTATTGAGCTTGTAAAGTCACTTTTAAAATTTGGTTTGGTTGCAAGTTTTGCTATATTTTTAATTAATACTTATTTTGATGAAATATTGCATTTAAGTTTAGAAAGCGCACCGGGTAATATTATTCATGCCTTAGAGATTTTAGGCTGGATGTTTTTAGGTCTTTCGTGCACTTTAATTATTATTGCGGCTATTGATGCACCATTTCAAAGTTATAACCATAACAAACAACTTAAAATGACAATGCAAGAAATTAAAGATGAGTATAAAAACTCTGAAGGTGACCCACAAATAAAAGCGCGTATTAGGCAAACACAAAGGCAAATGTCGCAAAACCGTATGATGCAAGATGTCCCTGACGCTGATGTTATTGTTACCAACCCAACTCACTACTCTGTAGCATTAAAATACGATACAGAGCGCGCAGGTGCGCCTATAGTACTTGCTAAAGGTATTGATGAAATGGCGATGCAAATTAGAAAAGTAGCAATAGGGAACGAAGTACCTATTTTAGAATCCCCTATGTTGACCCGAGCGCTTTACCATACGGCTGAAGTAGGAGAGCAAATACCCGATCAGCTATTTACTGCTGTAGCGCAAGTTTTAGCGTATGTATTTCAGCTTAAGCGCTTTAATAAAGGGCGCGGTAAACGTCCAACTAAGCTCAATAAAAAGCTGCCAATCCCCGATGCCTACAAGTATTAGACCGTTAACTGAGTAACTTGGAATAGTTATTGCAAATTCTACGTAGTGTCAATTTTTTGAAATTGTAGAATTATGAGTTTTAAAGCGGTATTACAACAACTTAACAGAGACAAAAAAGACTATGCCAAAGGGGTAGGTACTCCTTTGCTTGTGCTTGCAGCCTTGGGAATGGTGATCTTACCGTTACCGCCATTTTTACTCGATATCCTTTTCTCGTTTAATATTGCCCTCGCATTAGTGGTTTTACTCGTGACTGTTTACACGATGAAGCCGGTTGAGTTTGGTATATTCCCCTCTGTATTACTAATCGCTACGATTATGCGCTTAGCGCTTAACGTTGCCAGCACTCGAGTTGTATTACTTGAAGGTCATAATGGTGGTGATTCTGCCGGTAAAGTAATTGAAGCGTTTGGCTCAGTTGTTATTGGTGGTAACTACGCTGTTGGTTTGGTCGTATTTTTAATTCTGATCATTATTAACTTTGTGGTAATTACTAAAGGTGCTGGGCGTATTTCTGAGGTATCTGCACGTTTCACCCTTGATGCAATGCCGGGTAAACAAATGGCAATTGACGCCGATTTAAACGCTGGTTTTATCAGTGCTGAGCAAGCGCGTGACCGCCGCGAGGAAGTAACTCGCGAAGCTGATTTTTACGGCTCAATGGATGGTGCGAGTAAATTTGTAAAAGGCGATGCCATTGCAGGTATTGTTATATTGATCATCAATATTGTTGGTGGTTTATTTGTCGGTATGATTCAACATAATTTGAGTTTTGGCAACGCAATGGAAGTATATACATTACTTACCATTGGTGATGGCTTAGTTGCTCAACTCCCTTCTTTACTGCTTTCAATTGGTACCGCGATTGTTGTAACACGTCAAAATGAGTCGCTCAATATGGGTGACCAATTTAAGAAACAACTAGGTAACGAAAAATCACTCTTTATTGCTTCAGGTATTTTGATCATCATGGGTTTAGTGCCTGGTATGCCGCATTTTGCTTTTTTAAGTTTAGGTGCGTTATTGGGTTATTTAGCTTACTACACACAGCAAACTAAGTTAAAAGCCGCTGCAGCAGAAGCCGAAGAAGCCGCCAGTGGCGGAAGCGCTGCAACAGGTATTGCCAATAAACAAGAGCAAAAAGAACTTGGTTGGGATGATGTTCAGCAGGTTGACGTAATTGGCCTAGAAGTAGGTTACAGATTAATTCCGTTGGTAGATCAATCTCAAGGTGGTGAGCTACTTAATCGTATTAAAGGTGTACGTAAAAAGCTTTCTCAAGAACTTGGTTTTTTAGTACCACCTGTTCATATTCGCGATAATTTAGAGCTTGATCCAAATGCTTACAGAATAACGCTAATGGGTGTTTCAACCGGTGAAAGCGAACTTAAACATGGCGACGAGCTAGCGATTAACCCAGGGCAAGTATTTGGTCCTATTAAAGGGGTTGAAACTAAAGATCCTGCGTTTGGCCTTGATGCAGTATGGATCAAGCCTGATCAAAAAGATGAAGCGCAATCACTAGGTTATACCGTTGTAGATTCAGCCACGGTAGTCGCCACTCATATTAGCCAGTTATTAACTAACAGTGCGGCGTTGTTACTAGGGCATGAAGAAGTTCAAAACCTGCTTGATATGCTTGCTAAAAGCCATCCTCGCTTAGTAGAAGGACTAGTACCTGATGTGTTGCCATTAACTGCAATTGTAAAAGTACTGCAAAATTTATTGAATGAAGGTGTAGCTATTCGCGATATGCGCTCAATTGTTCAAACCCTTGTTGAGTATGGTCCGCGTAGCCAAGACCCCGATGTATTAACGGCTGCAGTGCGTATTTCTCTGCGTAGGTTAATTGTTCAAGATGCGGTTGGTATGTCATCAGAAATCCCTGTCATAACCTTGGCACCTGAGTTGGAACAGATGTTGCATCAGTCATTACAAAATGCAGGCGATGAAGGTGCCGGTATTGAGCCTGGACTTGCAGAGCGACTTCAAGTGTCATTGACACAAGCGCATCAAAATCAAGAAATGGCCGGTGAACCTTCTATATTGCTAACGTCAGGAATGTTACGCACTGTGTTATCTCGTTTTGTTAAGTACACCATTCCAGGATTGAGAGTGATGTCTTATCAAGAGGTACCAGACGAAAGACAGATCAAGATTGTTAGCTCTGTAGGCCAACAATAAGATTTTAACAGGGGTTGAATCATGAAAATTAAACGTTTTTTTGCTAAAGATATGCGCACAGCACTTAAAGAAGTTAAAGATGAGTTAGGTGTTGATGCGGTTATTATGTCAAATAAGAAGCTGGCTAACGGTGTAGAAATTGTAGCGGCAGTTGATTATGACAAAGCAGCCCCTAAAGTAGCAGCGCAACCACAACGCCCTGCAGAGCCGCGTGCTCAAGCACCACAGCAAAGTGTACATAATTTTGTAAAACCAGAGCCTCAGCGTGCCAAACCAGAGCCGCAAGCAAAAGTGGCTGACAGCCTACAAGCCTTATTAGAGCGCCAATCACCGCGTCCTCGCTCCCCTGAACTTGCATCAATGTTTTCACAATCAGGTATTGATACTACCGATAACTATCAAGAACCAGTTATGGAACAGCGTACTAAAAATATGTTTGCTCCTGAAAATGCAGCGCCAGTTCGTCCACAAACTCAAGCGGATAGCTTAGGTTTTGATGATTTAGACAGCGACTTTGATGATTCAGATAGTCCAGTAACTGCTCGCCAACAAACACCCAATAATGAAAGCGAAGAAATGACAACAATGCGTGAAGAAATGAACGCAATTCGTCAATTACTTGAGCATCAAGTATCAGGCTTAATGCAGCAAGATATGGCGCGTCGCGATCCAACACGCGCTTGCATGGTTGACCGCTTAGTCGGTATGGGTATTGATAAAGAAGTAGCGCAACAAATGGCATGTTTTGTACCTGATGATGTATCTCGTAAGCAAGGCTGGAAAGCGTTGTTAACGATGGTCGAAGATCAAATGCAAACAACCAATAATGAAATACTTCGCCAAGGTGGTGTATATGCGTTAGTGGGTCCAACAGGTGTTGGTAAAACAACAACAGTTGCTAAGCTTGCAGCGTTAGGCGCACAAAAATATGGCGCTGATAAAGTGGCCTTAATAACCACTGATACATACAGAATTGGTGCTTATGAACAGCTTGCTACTTACGGCCGTATTATTGGTTGTGGTGTAAAGCAAGTTAAAGATGCTAATGAATTAGCTGAAGTTTTATATCATTTACGAAATAAACGTCTAGTATTAATTGATACAGCAGGTATGAGTCAGCGAGATTTACGTTTAACTGAGCAGTTAAACACGTTAATGCGTAACCAACGTGTGGATATTCGCAGTTACTTAGTACTAAGCGCGACGGCACAAATTAATGTATTACAAGAAACAGTACGTCACTTTAAAAAAGTACAGTTAAGTGGTTGTATTTTCACTAAGTTAGATGAATCATTAAGTTTGGGTGAGATAATTAGTATTGCGATTCAAAATCGCCTTCCAATAGGGTATCTTACTAACGGTCAACGAGTGCCAGAAGATATTCGTGTTGCAAATGCTGAAAAACTAGTGAAAAAGGCTGAGCAGTTATATTTAAAAAGAACAAAAGCACAACATTCAAGGCACCAAGCAGTGGCGCCAAGTACAGTAGGGATGTATGATTAACACAGTATTAGATCAAGCAAGCGGCCTGCGCAAAATGAGTCAAAACAATAACAACGGCGTAAAAGTTATCGCTGTAACCGGTGGTAAAGGTGGGGTGGGGAAAACAAATGTTTCTCTAAATACCGCTATTGCACTAGGGCAACAAGGTAATAGAGTATTAGTGCTGGATGCTGACTTAGGTTTAGCAAACTGTGATGTGATGCTTGGTTTACGTGTAGAGCGCAATTTATCACACGTTTTGTCAGGTGAATGTGAGCTTGACGAGATTTTAGTTGAAGGGCCTGCTGGTATTAAAATTGTACCCGCTACATCGGGCTCGCAAAGTATGGTTGAATTATCGCCATCTGAGCATGCCGGGCTAATTCGTGCATTTAGCGAATTGAATACCGAATTTGATATTTTAATTGTAGATACAGCCGCTGGTATTTCAGACATGGTGCTAAGCTTCTCACGAGCAGCACAAGATGTAATGGTTGTAGTGTGCGATGAACCAACATCAATAACCGATGCTTACGCACTTATTAAAGTATTAAGCCGCGAGCACGGTGTTTATAAGTTCAAAATTGTTGCCAATATGGTCCGCAGCATGCGTGAAGGCACTGAATTGTTTGCAAAACTATCTAAAGTTACCGATCGCTTTTTAGATGTTTCAATGGAGCTAGTAGCAACGGTTCCTTATGACGAAAATATGCGCAAAGCAACACGTCGCCAAAAGGTGATTGTTGAGCTCTTTCCAAGTTCGCCAGCCGCTCTCGCGTTTAAAGCGCTGGCGACAAAAGCAGTTAAATGGCCAATACCAAATCAACCATCTGGGCATTTAGAGTTTTTCATTGAGAAACTAGTAAACGGCTAATTATGACAACATTGGTGAATAGAGCTATGGGATATCAATCAACACAAAACTTAAATGTGATTGTTGAGAAACATGCATCACTTGTTAAAAAAGTGGCATGTCATCTAATTGCTCGATTACCACCTAGCGTTCAGCTTGATGATTTAATTCAATCAGGAATGATAGGTTTAATAGAAGCTTCAAAAAACTTTGATGCAACAAAAGGCGCAAGCTTTGAAACCTTCGCCGGTATTCGTATTCGCGGGGCTATGCTTGATGAAATGCGCCGTGGTGATTGGGCTCCTCGTTCAGTACACCGTAAAAGCCGACAAGTTGCAGAAGCAATTACTGGGCTCGAAAGCAGTCTGAATCGCGAACCAACAGATACAGAAGTTGCTGAAAAACTTGAAATTTCACTCAATGAGTACCATCATATTTTAAATGATGTTAATACCAGTAAAGTATTAGGCATAGAAGACCTTGGTGTAGATGAGGATGTTATCACTCCCGTAGGCCAAGATTTAGCGCTAGACAAACCTTTTAATAATGTTAAAAATGATCGGTTTAATGAGTCTTTACTAAATGCAATAAAGTCATTACCAGAGCGTGATGCAATGGTACTTTCTTTATACTATAACGATGAAATGAATTTAAAAGAAATAGGACATATACTCGATGTAAGCGAATCGCGTGTAAGTCAGATACATGGTCAGGCGATGATTAAGCTTAAAGCTAAAATCAATGACTGGATAAACTAGTAGTAAGTAAACTAAGGTTAATACCTCACTGGGGGATGTTTTGGATAAAAACATGAAAATTCTTGTAGTTGATGATTTTTCAACGATGAGACGAATTATAAAAAACCTATTACGTGACTTAGGTTTCACTAATGTTCAAGAAGCTGATGACGGGTCTACAGCTTTGCCTATGTTACAAAATCAAGTATTTGATTTTGTGGTTACAGATTGGAATATGCCGGGAATGCAAGGTATTGACCTTCTAAGAGCAATTCGTGCAGATGATAAGTTAAAACATATCCCTGTACTGATGGTAACGGCAGAAGCTAAAAAAGAACAAATAATAGCTGCAGCGCAAGCTGGCGTTAATGGTTATATTGTTAAGCCATTTACGGCTGGAACATTAAAAACTAAATTAGAAAAAGTATTTGAACGCTTAGGCTAATGATGGGGGAGAGGCTTATGTCAGCACCAGCTGCGCCTCAAATAACGTTAGAACAAGCTCGTCAACTCGTCATTTATTTAGAAAACGATGAGCAAGATAAAGCTAATCAGTTGATTTTAGAGACAGCTTCGCAAGAGCAGTCTAAATTATTTGCTGAAGTTGGGAAGTTGACTCGTCAACTGCACGAAGCACTTAAAAGCTTTGAGCTTGATACTCGCTTAACTAACATAACGACAGATGCGATTCCAGATGCTAAAAAGCGGCTTAATTATGTTATAGAAATGACAGAAAATGCGGCTAATAAAACAATGGATGCTGTTGAGGCTAGTTTACCTATAGCACAGCAACTTGCAGATGAAATATCTCATATCAAACCGACATGGGATCGTTTAATGAGTCGGGAGATTGAGCTTGGTGAGTTTAAACAACTTTGCCATAGTATCGATAAGTTTATGAATAACTCTCATCATAAAACGGATGAGCTTCAAAGCTTAATGACAAATGTACTAATGGCTCAAGACTATCAAGACTTAACAGGTCAAGTTATTCGCCGTGTTATAGAACTTGTTAGAGAAGTAGAAGAAAGCTTACTTCATCTTTTAACAGCGTTTGCTGAACAAGATGACAGTGACAACACAGCGAATAAAGTAGAACAACAAAAAATAAAAGAACCAGTTGCCACACAAACTTTAGCAGGTCCTGAAGGCCCTATTATTGATAAAGAATCGCGTAATGATGTTGTGTCTGATCAAGATGAAGTCGATGATCTTTTATCAAGTTTGGGCTTCTAAGAGGAGAGTAACTGCATGTTTGAAGTCGATGAAGATATTTTACAAGACTTTCTTGTAGAGGCAGGAGAAATCCTAGAGCTTTTATCTGAACAGTTAGTTGAACTGGAAAATAATCCAGAAGATACCGAGTTACTAAATGCCATATTTAGAGGCTTTCACACTGTAAAAGGTGGTGCAGGCTTTTTAGCTATGACAGAACTTGTTGATGCTTGCCACGGCGCTGAAAACGTATTTGATTTACTACGTCAAGGCGTGCGAACGGTCAATTCAGAGTTAATGGATGTTATTTTACAAGCGCTCGACACCATTAATGAAATGTTCGCGACTATCCAAAATAGGGATAAGCCGGAACCAGCAGATCCTGAGTTACTTCAAACCCTCCATATTTTGGGCCTACCTCCAACAGAAGCCGAGCTTAACGGAGTCGCTTCAGAAACTGACGTTGAACAACCTCTTGATCAAGTAGTTGATACGCCAATAGCTGATGAGGAAGATCCATTTGCATTTGATGAAATGTTTAGTGGAACTCCTTCGGTTAGTGATGCTGAAATAAACGAAATCACTGAAGATGAATTTGAAAACTTACTTGATGAACTACACGGTAAAGGACAAGGTCCTGCAGTTGAAAAGCCAGTAGCAAGTAGTAGTGATTTTAATGGTGATATTACTGATGATGAATTTGACAGCTTATTAGACGAGTTACATGGAGTTGGCAGTTTTGGTGAGGTTGCGAGTAAAGCACCTGAGCAAAGTAGTGTAGTTAAAGCACCTGTAGAACCAGCTAAACCAGCGTCAAATACTGCTAATTCATCAGATGATGAAATTAGTGATGATGAATTTGAAGCGCTTCTTGATGAACTTCATGGTAAAGGCACTGCACCTAAATCAATAGAAAGCACTCCAGCTGTGAAACAGCCCAATATCCCAGCTAAACCAGCTGCAAAAGCTAGTGTGCCTGTAAAAAAACCAGAACCTGTAAAAGCACCCGCTTCTAAACCGGTAGAAAAACCGGTTGCTAAAGCAGCGCCAGCAACGCCTAAAAAATCAGCGCCACCAGCAGCAGAGACGACAGTTCGCGTAGATACAAAACGACTTGACCAAATTATGAATATGGTTGGTGAGTTAGTACTTGTGCGAAATCGTTTGGTTAGTTTAGCGACCAATTCAGACAGTGAAGCAATGGGTAAAGCAATCTCTAACTTAGATGTAGTGACTGCTGATATTCAAGGCGCGGTTATGCAAACGCGAATGCAACCAATTAAAAAGGTATTTGGTCGTTTCCCTCGCGTAGTACGCGATTTAGCACGCAGCTTAAACAAAGACATTGACTTACAACTTGTAGGTGAAGAAACCGATTTAGATAAAAACTTAGTGGAAGCACTAGCCGATCCGCTTGTGCATTTAGTTCGAAACTCAGTTGACCACGGTATTGAAATGCCAGCTGTTCGTGAGGCTGCCGGTAAGCCTAGAACAGGTAATGTTACTTTATCAGCGTCTCAGGAAGGCGACCATATTTTGTTGACCATTAAAGATGATGGCGCTGGTATGGATGCTGAGAAACTGAAAAAAATAGCAATTAGTAAAGGCGTGCTCGATCACGATCAAGCGAGTCGACTTTCTGACACTGAAGCATACAACCTAATTTTTGCACCTGGCTTTTCTACAAAAGAAGAGATATCTGATATTTCAGGTCGTGGTGTTGGAATGGATGTGGTGAAAACTAAAATCACCCAATTAAACGGCTCTGTAAGTATTCAATCTGAGTTAGGTGTAGGTACTATTTTAGAGATAAAAGTACCACTTACCTTAGCCATATTACCGACCTTAATGGTAATTGTTGGCGCACAAACATTTGCGTTACCACTTGCAGGTGTTAGTGAAATATTCAACTTAGATTTAACGAAAACAAATGTGGTTGATGGGCAATTAACAATTATTGTGCGTAAAAAGGCAATACCGTTATTCTACCTCGAGCACTGGTTAGTTAAAGGCTCAGATCGTTCACAGCGAAAAGCAAAAGGCCATGTAGTTATTGTGCAAATTGGTACGCAGCAAATTGGTTTTGTTGTTGACTCATTAATTGGCCAAGAAGAAGTAGTGATTAAGCCGCTTGATGCGTTACTTCAAGGAACACCAGGTATGGCAGGTGCTACAATAACTTCGGATGGTGGCATTGCACTGATTTTAGACGTTCCAAACATGTTAAAACATTACGCAGGCTAATAATAAAGTAGGTATATATTTAATATATACCTACGCATAAATTTAATAAGAGAGCTAAATGGCCGTTAAAGTTTTAGTTGTTGATGATTCAAGCTTTTTTCGCCGCAGAGTAAGCGAAATTCTTGAGCAAGATAGCGATATACAAGTTATAGGCTTTGCTGTGAATGGCAGAGAAGCTGTTGAAAAAGCAGCTCAGCTACGTCCAGATATGATCACTATGGATGTCGAAATGCCTGTGCTTGATGGTATTAGCGCAGTTAAAGAGATAATGGCGAGTAATCCAACGCCTATCTTAATGTTTTCATCACTAACACGTGATGGCGCAACAGCAACGTTTGATGCGCTAGATGCTGGAGCAATGGATTTTTTACCGAAAAAATTTGAAGATATCGCTCGTAATAATGAAGACGCTATAAAGCTTTTGCAAAATAAAGTGAAAGATATAGGGCGAAGACGTTTACCGCGAACGTTTAAATCTGCAACACCACCTAAGCCGGTAATATCAACTAAACCGATAACAAGCTCACTTTCGCAAAGAACAAACACACTAACGCCTTCGATAAAACAACCCGATAGAAGCTTTCAAAGAGTAGCCCCTACGACACCGTCAGGTTCTAATGTTGCCTCAATGCGAGCAAGTGGAAAGCAATACCAGCTTGTGGCTATTGGCACTTCTACAGGTGGCCCTGTTGCACTACAAACTATATTAACTCAATTGCCTGCTAATTTTCCTCATCCTATTTTACTTATTCAGCACATGCCAGCTGCATTTACACCCGCGTTTGCAGCGCGCTTAAACGGTTTGTGCCAAATAAAAGTGAAAGAAGCACAACAAGGTGACCGCTTACAACCAGGAACGGCTTATTTAGCGCCTGGCGGACAGCAGATGATGGTAGAAGGGCGTGGTGCAAATAGAATACTGCGCGTATTTGAAGATCATAGCGAGAGAATAAGTTATAAACCGAGTGTAGATGTAACGTTTGCCAGTGCAGCAAAAACGTATCAAGGCGATGTGCTTGCTATCGTTTTAACAGGCATGGGCGCTGATGGACGTGACGGTGCAAGAATGTTAAAGCAAACGGGGGCAACTATTTGGGCACAGGATGAGAAAAGCTGTGTTGTTTATGGAATGCCTCAAGCCATTGCTAATGCGGGGCTTTCGAGTGAAAGCTTAGCATTGAGCGATGTTGCAGCACGTATAAAGAGAGAGGTAGGTTGTGGATAAACTCTCAATATTTGGACTATTTGTAGCACTGGGTGCAATAGGTCTAGGTTACTCTTTAGAAGGCGGCGTTGTTTCTGCTTTATTTAATGGTCCTGCCCTTATTATTGTATTAGGTGGCACGCTTGGTGCTGTTATGTTGCAAACATCAGCAAGTACCTTTAAAAAAATGCTAAATATGAGCTCTTGGGTTTTTGTTGCGCCACAATATGATATTGAAGATGCAATAGAGCAAGTTAAGCGGTGGTCTCATAAGGCACGTCAAGAAGGTTACTTAGCGCTTGAAAACGAAGCGCTAGCTCACCCAGATGCATATGCAGCAAAAGGTTTAAGCTTGCTTGTAGATGGCTGCTCAGAGCAAAAACTACGTGACACGCTTGAAATTGATTTACTGCTAGAACGCGATCGCTTGCTTGAAGCCGCACGTGTTTATGAAGCGATGGGGGGCTACAGTCCTACCATTGGTATTTTAGGTGCTGTGCTTGGTTTAATACAGGCAATGTCGTTTATTACCGATCCACAAATGCTTGGTGCAGGCGTTGCAACGGCATTTATCGCGACCATTTATGGTGTTGGTTTAGCTAATTTATTGTTTTTACCTATGGCAAATAAGTTAAAACAGCGTGTAGAGCAAAAAATGCTTTACCATGAAATGCTTGCCGAAGGTGTGATTGCAATTAGCGTTGGTGAAAGCCCAGTAAATATAGAATTAAAGCTTGAAGCCTACCGTGTAGAGCGTCCTAATTTAGTGGACGAATAACATGCTACGCCGACGACTTCGTCACTCTGCTCCTAAAAGTCAACATACAGAGCGTTGGCTTGTATCGTATGCCGATTACATGACCATTATGTTTGCTTTTTTTGTGGTGTTGTATGCGATAGCGATCAACAAAGAAGAACAATTTCAAATATTGTCAGACTCCCTCGAACACGTTTTTGATAAATCTGCCCGCCAGCACTCCCAGCAAGGTGAGGGCGTCAATGGTAATGGAATATTGACTGATAGAGTGACACCTGAACAAGAAGTTCTTTATGGTGAAAGTATTTTAAAAGAAGAACAAGGTCCAGAGTTACTCGACGGTCAAAGTGATACAAGTAACATACAACAGAAATATTTAGGTAAACCACTCGATAGCTTACTTGCTAAGCTGCAGTCAGCGCTTATTGATGAAATTCGTGATGGAGAAGCCAGTTTAGAGCTTAATCAAGATTGGCTGATTATAGAGCTAAGCTCAGGTATGTTATTTTCAAGTGGTAGCTCAGTTGCACACTCTAGGGCAAAGCAAGTCGTCAAAATTGTTAAAGATATTATTGCTCCAGTAGATAACTATATTAGGGTGCGTGGCTATACTGATGATGAAAGTATTCGCAATGAAATATTTCGCTCAAATTGGGAACTCTCGGTTGCTAGAGCAACATCTATTTTAGTAGAGCTGGAAGCATTAGGTATTAATTCTGCCAGAATGGCGATAGAAGGTTATGGTCAATATTCACCTTTTGTAAGTAACGATACAGAACAAGGGCGAGCAGAAAATCGTAAAGTTGTTATTGCACTTTCTAAGTATGGTTTACCACCGATACAAGACATTAAAGGTGATGAACAAGCCGTTAAGCCAGTAGCGGAAGAGCCTGAAATTGAGCTCCCTTCAGATGACGATACAATAAAAATAATTCGTTTGCCTCATGGTGGTATTCGCATAACAACGCGCAATGAACAGTAATTAGGATGTAATGTGAAGATTTGGACTGTCGCAAATCAAAAAGGTGGTGTTGGTAAAACAACAACAGCAGTGAGCCTTGCTGGTATTTTAGCTTTGCAGGGTAAGCGTGTGTTGCTTATTGATACAGACCCTCATGCATCACTCACTTATTACTTTGGCATTGACTCAGAAGATTTGGAAGTCAGTGTATATGATATTTTTGCGCGTGGCACGAGCATGCAAAGTGAAGAGATACTTCAAGCTTTATGTCCATCAACACTTGAAAACCTAGATATTTTACCCGCAACAATGGCGATAGCCACGCTTGATAGAAGCATGGGTAATAAAACAGGTATGGGATTAATACTAAAAAAAGCGCTTGCAAAAATCAGTGAACATTACGATTATGCCATTTTAGATTGCCCCCCAGTTTTAGGGGTGTTAATGGTTAATGCGCTTGCAGCAAGTGAGCGAATTTTAGTGCCAGTGCAAACGGAATTTTTAGCACTGAAAGGGCTTGATAGAATGATGCGCACTATGGAATTAATGCAAACCTCTCAAGCGAAAGATTATCAATATACTATAATTCCTACTATGTATGATAAACGAACTAAAGCATCGTTAGAAGCATATAAAACACTGCAAAGTACGTATGGTGATAAAGTCTGGCCAGGTGTGATACCGGTAGATACTAAATTTAGAGATGCAAGCTTTGCGCAAAAAGTGCCTGTAGAGTATTGTCCTCGTTCGCGTGGTGTATACGCATATAAAGCACTGCTAGAATATTTAATTGAACAAGGTTAATGAATGAGTAAGCAATTATTTGCTAATGAAAAAGTAATGAAACAATACCTAGGGGCTTTGTTATGTGAAGACGAGCCTGTAGATAACCTTGAGCCAGTCGCAAAATTACTTGAGCAAATGCCACACGACTCGCAGCAAGAACATATTCATTTAAAACCAAAAGAACAGATAAAAGCGGCAGAAAAAATATTTGATCAAGACTTACTTAATCCTGAAATTAAGCCAATAGTTGAACCGATATTTGAAGCCGCAAAAGTTAATAAAGCCATTGACGATGAAGTAATAGAGCCGATAAGTACGACTACAGAAGAACCAGAACCACAGATTATAACCACTAGCCAATCTGACTATTTTGATGGTGAATTTCAGGCATTATTTTTTGAAGTTGCTGGTTTAACATTGGCTGTGCCATTAAAAGCATTAGGCGGTATACATCAATTAGGTGAAGTAAATCATTTATTTGGTAAGCCAAAGTGGTTTAAAGGCGTTATGCTCAACAGAGAAGAAAAGCTTAATGTTGTTGATACTGCTCGTTGGGTAATGCCAGAAAAGTATGATGATAAATTAGAGGCGTCTTTAGATTATCAGTATTTAATTACCTTAGGTGATAGCCAGTGGGGCTTATTAGCTGAAAAGTTGATAAATAACATTACATTGAGTAAAGAAGATGTAAAATGGCGTACAAATAAAAGTAAGCGCCCATGGCTTGCTGGTGTTATAAAAGAAAAAATGTGTGCTTTAATAGATGTAGATAATTTAAATATATTATTAGAGAAAGGCTTAGATAGCCGTCAGTAGTAATGACCATTACGGGGTAATAGCATGAATCAAGATAAATTACTGTCAGCAAATAAAAACGCAGATAATAATGATGAAATTTTACAGTGGGTTACGTTTAAGCTAGAGGAAGAAACCTACGGCGTAAATGTAATGCAAGTACAAGAAATACTTCGTTATACAGAGATAGCCCCTGTACCAGGTGCACCTTCTTACGTTATTGGTATTATTAACTTACGCGGTAACGTTGTAACTGTTATTGATACTCGTGCACGTTTTGGTTTGTTAGCTGCTGATGCAACCGATAATTCTCGTATATTAATTATTGAAGCTGAAGAGCAAGTTATCGGCATTTTAGCCGACAGCGTATCTGAAGTCGTTTATTTACGCAGCTCTGAGATCGATAGTGCACCAAATGTTGGTACTGAAGAAAGTGCTAAGTTTATTCAAGGCGTTTGTAATCGTGATAATGAGCTACTGATTTTAGTCGATTTAAACAAGTTACTCAGCGATGATGAATGGGATGAGTTAAGCGATATATAAGCTTTACCAAATAAATTATGCTGTTACTTAGTATAGCTATATCAGCGTTAGCGGTAGGACTTATATCGCTGGCGCTAATAATTGCATTAAAAAACAAACAAGTGAATGAAATTAATGCTGTATTACAGCAGCTTAAAGATAGCTCAGAGCAAACTCATATTTTGCGAAGTGAAATTTCAGAGCTTAGAACAGGGCTTTTAAGTATTGGTAAGCGAGTACTTGAGGTTGAGCAACAAAATCAAGATTTGATACAGCAACAAGCTGCGCAGAAATACGATGACCCTGATGCTAAAATTTACTCTCGTGCAGTAAAAATGGTTGAGTTAGGTGCGGACCTCGATGAGGTGATACGCGAATGCGAATTACCGCGAGCAGAAGCCGAATTACTATTTTCACTACATAAACAAAAAGGCGCTTAGCGCCTTTTTAGCTATAAGCGTATAAATAATCTCACGCTTTAATATTTAACTTACCTTGAAAGTCTTGCCAGCCTGGCGGAAATTGACCTCTTAATACATACGAAAACGCAATAAGCTCTGCAATTACATAATAAAGCTCTTTAGGGATTTCTTCCCCTAAGCTTAAATGCGACAACGTTTTAGCAAGCGCTGCATCTTCGTGGATCATAATTCCTTTTAATTTTGCCGCTGCAATTATTTCGTCAGCTAACTCACCAAACCCTTTTACGCTTACAGTGGGGGTGTTGCCAGCTTCGTATAAAAGCCCAATGGCTGACTTATTAATAGGTGTATCACTCATTACTAAACCTTAATATTAATAATTGCATGAGATTTATAAAATGCCTGATTATTTGCATCGCCTCGCTTTAAGTTGAGCTCTCCAACCTGTAAACCATGCTTAGCTAGTTTGGATCTTAAATTATCTAAGTGAGGGTGAGCAATTGCGCTTACTTCTTGGCTTGAGGCTAATAGCTGGCAATCGAGTGCTTTATCCATTAACTCAGCGGTAATCTGTAATTGCCCAACCTGTGCATAATCAAAGTTTAGCCTGACAAACCATACATTTTTATCTTCTAATTTATCTGCGCTTGGCTTTTTATATTGCCCCAATGTTATTTCTGTTTGGGCGGCCTCAGGCGGCAATTTCATTGGTAATAAAAATTGTGCAAGCGGGTTTGTGTCAGGTTGCTGATTTGGTGTTGAAACACTTACTTGGGTAAGTGTATTTTTAACTTGTACGATTTCGCTAGCCAATGCTTGAACTTGAGCTTGCTGCAGTTGCTCAAGTATTTTTGCTCCCGCGTTTCCTGTTTTAAAAGTAGGTATGAGTACTTGTAAAAGTGCATCTAAGCCAGTTTGGTTATTAAAGCTTATCGGTGTTACTGATTGGCTAATTATAGGGGCTGCTAAAATACTCACTGCAACTTGTTCAAGTCCTTTAGTGAAGCTACTTTGTAGTATGTCACCCGTTAATTGAGATGGTTGTAAGGTGGCTAATACTTCACGCTGTATGGTCGCAGGGTTAATATTATTACTTGAGACCATGCGATTAAATGCTTGGTTAATTAAGCGAGTTAAATCGGGCGTTTCTTTTGTTGCTCTATTTGTAATATCAGTAATTTGACTACTTAAAAGCTGTTTGTTACCAGCTACTCTATCCGTAGGGATTGTGGCATCAGGAAGCTTTAATAGTGTGCTTAATAGCTTTGCTTCTATTGGTTGTAGCATTTGACTACGAGAGGCAATATTAGATAACGGCTCTGCTAATGGGAGCATATTTTTAATCGAGGCTGGGTTTACACTGTTTTGATTGTTGCCGTTTATTACTGGTTGCACTGAAGACGTTGTTTGCCCTTTAGTAACAACTTCACTTGTAGGCTTAATTAACGTATCAACTTTACTGTTAGTACTAATACTCCGAGCACTCAATTGACTCGCGTTTAAATTACTTGGCTTAGCGCTCGCCACTTCATTTTGAGTAATGTTACTTGTTATTGGCGTGTAGGTTGTTGCTGTGTTTGAAGGTGATTGCCAAGCACTAACACTTCCTTTTATTTGCTGAGTTAATTGTACAAGTGGCGGGAGTCTTGAAAAGTGCTCTGGTAAAGTATTGCTCGTATTACTATTTAACGCAGTACTTACATTTTGGGTAATGTTCACTCTATTTAACGGTGATACTGTTAATTGCATAACTAAGCCCGGCCTTTGTATCGCAGATGATGCAGACGGCGGCATTAACTCAGATTTATTTGCTGCTGCAAAGGGCTTACTTTCAAAATATTTAACTGCATCATTAATTCGCGTTTTTAAATCACTAAAGCTATTTTGTAGCCACGACTTTATTGGGCTATCAGGTGTAAGCAGTGGGCTTGCTTTAATAGTGGACGCAGAAAAATGTATTTCAGAGACACTGCTTTTTTGAGCTAAAAGTAACTCGTTAAACGGTTTAGAAAATGAGTTATTAAGCGTCACTTTTATATTATTAGTATCGGTTTTAATAAGTAATTTATCAGCCTGATTTATTAAATTTACCTTAATGGGCGTGCTAGGTAGCTCACTAACTTGTTGATTAGTAATAGGCGTCGTAAACGAACCTGACTTTTGAGGATGAGTCAAAATAGCTAGTTTAGGTGTTGCTTGAAGTTGCGCACTAGGTAATAAGGCCACGAGTAATTTAGTAAGTTTAGTTTGGCTAAGTGGTTGCGTATGAATTGTATCTGCAAAGCGATTAATAACATTAAGCTGTGCGCCTTTGTTAGTCGTGCTAACAACTACTTTTAAAGGCTGCTCGGTTAAAAGTAACTGCGCTACGTCTTTATTTATGGCAATACTGGCGTTAAGTTTATCAATTACTAATTTTGGGGTAGGGGACATAACCACTTGTAAATCCATTGGTTTGCTTTGTACCTCAGTGCCCGTGCTTACATAATTTAATAAACGCTGTAATTGTACTGGTTGATTTAAAGTAAGGGTTGTAGTGTTTGGCGTGATGTTGAGCTGTTTGCCATCGGGACTAAGTTGTATGTTAGCACTGGCTATTTTTTGTAAATTTTGAGGTGCGCTTGTAGTGCCAAGTCTTAATGTTTGCCAATGTTTATCAATAAATACATCAAGCGTAATCGAGTCTTTCGAAAATTGAATGTTTTTAGCCGCAAGTACCTCATTAGGTAATTGCGATAACTCATTGGTTTGAGGGTTTGTCGATTGATTGATAACCAATGAATTAGATAATGTTATTTGCGTTGGCGTATTCATTATTTTAAATCAAGTTTTCTCTATTTTAAGTGAATCGATTTTAAAGCAATATTCGTATTACCCTATCATTATGGTAGACTAACGCCTAATTTTTGGCAGAGAGAATCGTCATCTTGTTACACATTAAGTCCGTCACCTGCATCAAGCAAGATCGTTGTTTGTTTGCGGATCTTAATTTTAGCCTTAATAGCGGTCAAATCATGCAATTAGCGGGTCCTAATGGGGCTGGTAAAACATCGCTATTACGTATTATCGCAGGCTTTTCTGTGCCTGATGAAGGAGCTGTTTTATTTCAAGAACAGCCTATATCTAAGTATTACGAAGAGTATGCCAGAGAACTACTCTTTATAGGCCACAAAACAGGTGTAAATACTCAGCTTAGTGCAGTTGAAAATGTTCGTCATTGGTTACAAATTAATGGCTACATAAACCAGCCTGACTTGTATCCCATTTTAGCGCAACTTGGCCTTGTTGGACTTGAAGATGTACCGGTTAGAATGTTATCTGCTGGACAACAAAGACGTGTAGCTTTGGCCAGGCTTTGGTTAAGTGATGCTAAATTATGGGTACTTGATGAGCCATTTACCGCGCTTGATAAAAGCGGTGTTGCCTTTTTACAGCAGCGATTTACCGAGCACTTACTAAACGGTGG
Source organism: Pseudoalteromonas sp. RB2-MNA-CIBAN-0110 (assembly GCF_040309305.1). Lineage (NCBI taxonomy): Bacteria > Pseudomonadati > Pseudomonadota > Gammaproteobacteria > Alteromonadales > Pseudoalteromonadaceae > Pseudoalteromonas > Pseudoalteromonas sp. RB2-MNA-CIBAN-0110. The sequence goes on from NZ_JBEOOQ010000010.1 coordinate 86,291, forward strand.
AGCTATTTTGTTAACGACCCACCAAGATTTAACGACCCATTTTAGTAACTTGCAAACGGTTACACTGGAGTATCGTCACTAATGACTCGTCAACATTCTTATTGGTTGCTATTTAGTGCGGTATTTACCAAAGATGTAAAACTTGCGTTTCGCCAGCGCGCTGAAATTGTAAATCCTATTTTGTTCTTCTTAATTGTAATTTCATTATTTCCGTTAGCAATAGGGCCTGAGCCTGGTTTACTAGCGAGAATGGCACCGGGAATTATTTGGGTTGCCGCATTACTTTCTACCATGTTGGGCTTGGATAAGCTGTTTAGAGATGATTTTAATGATGGCTCATTGGAGCAGTTAATTGCATCGTCTTACCCGTTATCGTTAACCGTACTTGCTAAAGTGGCTGCTCACTGGGTGGTAACAGGTTTACCGCTTGTATTAATGACGCCGCTATTTGCATTGTTGTTAAACCTAGAAAGTACGGCGTTAACAGCGACTGTTTTAACATTATTATTAGGCACTCCACTATTGAGCTTTATTGGCGCAATAGGCGCAGGGCTTACTGTAGGATTACAAAAAGGGGGTATTTTGATGAGTTTACTCGTACTGCCTTTGTATATTCCTGTTTTGATTTTTGCAACGTCGGCTATCGATACCAGCACCATGTCGCTGGATTATAGTGGGCAGCTTGCCATCCTTGGTGCAATGTTACTTATTGCTATTATTAGCGCACCAATTGCCATATCGTCAGCTTTAAAAGTGAGTGTAAGTTAATGTGGAAGTGGTTACATCCCTATGCTAAAGCAGAGCGTGCATACCAGTTATGCAATACGTTACTGCCTTATTTTGCCGTAGTTACTGTAGTTAGTATGATTGTTGGATGGGTATGGGGGCTTGGTTTTGCACCTGCCGATTACCAACAAAAAGACAGCTACCGTATCATCTTTATTCATGTTCCTTCTGCCATTTTGTCTATGGGGGCTTACTCATCAATGGCTATTGCAGCTGTTGTTGCACTTGTATGGCAACTACGAAATGCCGAACTTGCCGTTATTGCTATAGCGCCTGTTGGTGCTTGTATTACTGCTATTGCGCTTATTACTGGCGCTGCATGGGGTAAACCTATGTGGGGTGCTTGGTGGGTATGGGATGCGCGTTTAACGTCTGAACTTATTTTATTATTTTTATATCTTGGCGTGCTTTCGCTTTATCATGCATTTGAAGATAAGAAGTCAGCAGGGCGTGCAGCTTCTATTTTAGCAATTGTTGGCGTAATTAATTTACCTATTATTCATTACTCAGTTGAGTGGTGGAATACGCTACACCAAGGCGCAAGCATTACAAAACTAGACACTAAAGCAATAGACCCAAGTATGTTTTGGCCACTTATGGTTAATATTTTAGCCTTTGCTGCTTTTGTAGGAACAGTGACTTTAATTCGTCTTAAAAATGAAATTTTACAACGCGAAAAGCACCGACCGTGGGTGCGTTTGTTGTTAAATAAGGGGTAATTATGCAGTTTGACTCTTTTTCTGATTTTATTGCAATGGGAGGCTATGGGTTTTATATCTGGCTTTCTTTTGGTACATGCGCCCTTATTTTACTCGGTATTTTAGTGAACTCTTTAAGAGATACCAAACGTATTATGGCTTCAGTTGAGCAACAAATAATACGTGAAGCGCGAATTAAAAAAGCTAAACAGGAACAAGCCTCATGAATCCAAGACGTAAAAAACGCCTATTGGTAATTATTGCCGTACTGTTTGGTATTGGTGGATCAATTGGTTTAGTGCTTTATGCACTTCAAGAAAATATTAATCTTTTTTATACACCAAGCGAACTTATTGATGGCAAAGGGCCTAATAAAGAAAAACCATTCATTGGCCAAAAGCTACGTATTGGTGGCATGGTTGTACCAGGCACGGTTGAGCGTAATGAACAGAGCTTACAAGTAAGCTTTAAGCTAATTGATACAGGTCCATTAGTGACCGTGCGTTATCAAGGCATATTGCCAGACTTGTTTCGTGAGGGGCAAGGCATTGTAGCGCAGGGCGTATTAATCGAACCTAATGTTATTGAAGCATTTGAAGTGCTTGCAAAGCATGACGAAGAATATATGCCAGCAGAAGTTGCAGAGGCAGTTAAAGGTATTAAGCACGAAAAACCAAAATACAACTTAGATAGTGGTAATTAGCTATGATCCCAGAAATTGGTTATTTTTCTTTAACGCTTGCCATGGTGCTAAGCGTTTTACTGTGTATTTTTCCTCTTTGGGGCGCGCATACCGGTAATCTTCGATTAATGCGTGCAGCTCCCTCTTTAGCAATTGGGCAATTCGCTTTTGTTTTAATCTCTTTTGCAGCACTTATTTACGCCAGTGTAACGGATGATTTTACCGTATCGTATGTGGCATATCATTCAAGTAGTACGCTACCTTGGTATTACAAAATCACCTCTACATGGGGCGGCCATGAAGGCGCTATTTTACTGTGGTTAGTAATGCAAGCAGGTTGGACTGCCGTTGTCGCTGCGCGTTCTAAATCATTACCTTGGGTACTACGTGCTCGCGTATTGGGCGTACTTGGTTTTTTAGGTGTGGGTTTTATGATGTACACCTTACTACTTTCAAGTCCGTTTGAGCGCCTACTTCCTTATTTCCCTGTTGAAGGGCGTGATTTAAATCCGTTACTTCAAGATCCGGGCATGATTATTCACCCGCCATTACTGTACATGGGTTATGTAGGGCTATCAGTTGCTTTCTCTTTTGCTATTGCTGCGTTGTTAACCGGTAAGCTTGATAACACATGGGCTAAGTGGTCACGTCCGTGGACAATGACTGCATGGGGTTTTTTAACTCTAGGAATCACAATTGGTAGCTGGTGGGCATATTCAGAGCTTGGCTGGGGCGGCTGGTGGTTCTGGGATCCAGTCGAAAACGCATCATTAATGCCATGGCTTGTTGCAACAGCATTACTACACTCATTAAGCGTAACCGAAAAACGTGGTGTATTTAAATCGTGGACCGTACTACTTGCTATCGCAGCATTTTCATTAAGCTTGTTAGGCACCTTTATTGTACGTTCGGGTATTATTGTATCGGTGCATGCTTTTGCAACAGACCCTGATAGAGGCTTATTTATACTCGCCTTTTTAGGCATCGTTGTAGGTGGTGGCTTAGCGTTATATGCACTGCGTGTATCGCAAGTACATAGTGAAGGCCGATACAAGTTTGTATCACGCGAAGTGGCGTTATGGCTCAATAATATATTTTTAGTAGTTGCTACATTAATCGTATTACTGGGTACGTTATTACCTATGGTTCATAAAGAAATGGGCTTGGGCAGTATTTCTATTGGCGAACCATTTTTTAATAAGATGTTTGCAATAATTTTAGTACCATTTGCTATTTTGATGGGGATAGGGCCATTTTTACGCTGGAAGCAAAATAAATGGGCTTTCTTACAAAACAAAATATTAATGGGCGTATTAGCCAGTGTAGTGATTACCTGTGCTTGGTTGTTTTCAAGTTACGATTTAGTAAAACCACTTACGCTACTAGCTACAACACTTGCGGTTTGGATTGCAATATCAACTGGCATCGACATTTACACTAAATCTGCTGTACACGGCACCTTAAAAGAAGGTTTAAAACGCTTAGGTGTAAGTTACTGGGCTATGGTGCTTGGGCATATTGGTATTTCGTTTGTTATTGCGGGTGTAACGCTTACATCTGCGTATTCAGTTGAGCGTGACGTATCGATGAAGCAAGGCGATACAGTTCAGCTTAACGAGTATGAATACCGTTTTGATGGTGTTAAAACTATTCGCGGGCCGAACTACAGTGGTCATGCTGGTGTTGTATCGGTGCTTAAAAACAATGAGCTAGTAACACGCTTACACGCCGAAAAACGTAAGTATGATATTGGTATGCAGTTTATGACCGAGGCGGCCATAGATGCAGGCTTTACACGTGATTTATACTTAGCGTTAGGTGAGCAGTTGAGCCAAGGTGCATGGTCACTTCGCATTTATCATAAACCGTTTGTTCGTTGGATGTGGATTGGTGGTGTGCTTATTTCCCTAGCTGGATTTATGATTTTATTTGATAAACGCTACCGCACATCAGCTAAAACAGCGCGTAGAGCTGCATCGGAGAATGTTTTATGAACCGTAAAATTTTAGCTATTGCGCCGCTTTTAGTATTTGCTTTTGTATGTGTATTTTTATACCAAGGCCTTTTTGCTAATCCTCGTGAAATTCAAACGGGTCGGTTAGGTCAAGAAATGCCAGCATTTAATCTACCTGATTTAATGCAAGACAATAAGCAGTGGACTAACGAGTCTTTAAAAGGCGAAGTTTACTTATTAAATGTATGGGGTACTTGGTGCCCAACATGTTTAGTTGAACTTGGTTATTTAACTAAGTTACGTGAGCAAGGCGTTAAAATTATTGGGCTTTATTACGTACAAGGTTACGACGCCGACTTTGATGGCCCTTTTGATATGCAATCACTTCGAACAGAAGTGAGCGATATGCTGCTACGTGCGGGTGACCCATATCAATTTAATATCTTGGATTTACATCGTACTTTGTCGTTGGATTTAGGTGTTTCGGGTGCGCCTGAAACATTTTTAGTCGATAAAAACGGCACTATTTTGTTGCATCACACGGGCGATATAAACCCGCGAGTATGGCGAGCTAAATTTGCGCCAATTATGCAGGAGCTTAAATAATGAAATGGTTACTACTTACGCTTAGCCTTTTTGTAAGCATCAGTGCGTTTGCAGAGCAAGATCGCTATCAATTTGATAACAACAAACAAGCAATATTGTTTGAAGAGCTAACTAAAGAGCTGCGCTGTCCTAAGTGTCAAAATCAAAACATTGCGGACTCTGACGCTGTGGTTGCTAAAGACTTGCGCGATAAAGTACTCGTATTGGTTAAAGAAGGTAAGAGCAAAGACGAAGTGATTGATTACATGATTGACCGCTTTGGCTATTTTGTTCATTACGACCCACCAGTTACACCAGCGACTTTAGTACTTTGGGTATTACCTGTATTAATTGTCATAGTCGGCTTTGGTTTTATTGTTATTCGCCAGCGAAAAGCATCAGTAAAACAAACGTGGAGCAGTGACGACGAAATGCTGTTAGCTAAGCTAATTGAACAAAATAAACGTCAGGAGCAAAGTTAAATGATTTTAATGTGGGCGTGTTTTGCTTTACTCACACTGGTTGCTCTTGGGTTTGTGATGTTGCCTTTTTTAAAAAAAGAGCGCGTTCAAACAATTACTCATAACGCCAATGCTGAGCTAATTAGCATTTATGAGCAGCGTTTAGTTGATTTACAAACCGATTTAGATAATCAGCGTATTGATACCGTAAATCATGCAGAATCAATTATTGAATTAAAACGCCGTTTATTGAATGAGTTATCACCAGAAAAATCACTAAACAGCAAAGGTAATAATCGTATTTTTGCTTTAACTGGTGGCGCATTTGTTCTTGCTCTAACAGGTGTTTTTTATGGTTTAACGGGTAGTCAGCAGCAAATTTCGGCTTGGCATGATGCAATGGATAATTTAGCTGATTACGGCGAGCGTGCTGTAATGCAAAAAGGTGAGCCGCTTAGCCAGAATGAGCTGCAGGCTTTTGCATTGGCACTTCGTACAAAGCTTAGCCGCTCAGGTGATGACGAAGTCGCTTGGATGCTACTTGGACGAGTTGCTATGTCGCTTAATGAATTTGACATGGCGCAGCAGTCATTTGATAAAGCACTACGTATGAATCCTGATAATATGCAGGTACTTATTAGTTATAGCCAAGTTTTATTACTAGAAGGCAGCGAAGCTAATATGACTCGTGCGGCAGGTATGCTCTCAAAAGTACTAAAAGTTGAGCCTACCAATTTAGATGCAATTTCGTTATTAGCACTCATTGCTTATGAACGTAAAGATTGGCCTCAAGCCAAAGCTGCATTTGAAGTTTTACTTGCGAGTATGGAAAAAAATGATTCTCGTTATAGCATGATCTCTGAGCGTATCGCTGATATAGAGAAGCAAATGCAAACGGAAGGCTCTGTTATGCCAGTTACTACTACAACGGGTGCTATTGCAGTTACAGTCGACATTGCAAAAGAGCTTATAGATAAACAGCCAAAAGACGGTATCTTGTTTATATTTGCAAAAGCAGCAAGTGGTTCGCCAATGCCATTAGCTGCTGTTAAACTCGCTAAATATTCATTTCCAATTACAGTTGAGTTGAGTGATAGTAGTGCAATGGTTGCAGGGCTTAACTTATCTAGTGCAGAAAATATTATTATTTCGGCGCGTATTTCTATAGATGACTCGGTTATGCCAAGTTCTGGTGAGCTAGAAGGTCATTCAGAGTCGTTAAAGCGTGAAAGTGTAAGTGACTACCAACTTCAAATTGATACATTAATACCTTAAGGACGTTAGATGTTAAAACACAGTTTTACTTTTTTATGTTTATTGATACTAGCCGGGTGTGCTCAAGTACCACAAAGCAAAGTAGATGACAGAGATCCGCTGCAAAGTATTAATCGTCCGTTATACGACTTTAATATGGATGTACTGGATGCTTATTTATTGCGCCCAGTTGCTGTAGGTTATGTTGAAGTAACGCCTGTACCGGTAAGAAACGGTATTGTTAATTTCACAGGTAATATTACAGCACCTGTGGATATGATTAATGCGGGTTTGCAAGGTAAGCCGGGTAATGCAAGTGTGAGCTTAGCGCGTTTTTTAGTTAACTCTACGGTTGGTATTTTTGGTATTTTTGATGTTGCCAGTTCACTTGGTCTTGAAATTGTAGATGAAGACTTTGGACAAACGTTAGGTGTATGGGGCGTGGGTGATGGCGCTTATTTAATGCTACCTGGCATGGGTCCTACAACAGCACGTAACCTGACCGGTGATGTAGTCGACAACTTTGTATTGCCTGAAGTTGCGCTAACGACTCCACAAACTATTCTAGTGTTTGTTTTAAAAGCAGTTGAGGCGCGTGCATCATTAATCCCACAAGAAGGGCTATTAAATGATTCACTTGATCCGTACTTATTTGTAAAAGATATTTACTTCCAGCGTCAAATTTATGAGCTGTACGATGGCAACCCACCTATAAAAGAAGAGCCAGCTGATTTTGATGAAGACTTTTTAGAAAGTTTATAATTGAAAAGCCACTCGTAAAAACGCCAGCTAAATGCTGGCGTTTTTATTTGCTGTTTATATATTTAACCTGAACTCTGGATAATAAATCTATCTCGAGCAGCTATTTTCAGCGCTAACTACGTTGAATTTATTTGCAATAGGCTAACTATTGACGCGTAAGTTCGCCTTGTTTTCACTGAAAATCTCTGGCTAGAGAAAAATAAATTTAAATATCATTATGATTTAATATATTAGTAAATATCTTAACCAGAGTTCAGGTAGTTTATTTTTCGTTCACTACTAACTGCATTTGTTCATTAACCCAAGCTAGTGCTTCATGATAAGCATCGGGAACTTTTTCACCTAGATTTAGCTCTTTCGTTAGCTCGTTTGCAGCTGACCAGTTTGCTTGTTCGTAGTATTTAACTAAGTTTAAATATTTTGCTAGCAAGCCTTCATCGTTTAATAGCGCTGCTTTTATATCATTAGAAAGTGGAAGCTTTTTCATGACGCTTTCCATACTCTCATCTAAAATAGCATCCATTAGCGACATCATACCGGTTAAAAATGCCATGCCGGTATCTTTAAACTGCCCATGGGATATAGCGAGCAATTCAGCAAATCGAGCGCGCGTAAGCGATAGCCTAATTAGCTCTACAGGTTTGTCTGCTGATACTTGTGCTGCAAACAGTAGTGACAATAGCTTTTTAATTTCATTGGCGCCAAGCACTATAAGAGCTTGCTTAATGGTACTTATTTCTGCGCGTCTTGCAAATGCGGCAGAATTTGAATACCTAAGTAATTTATAAGATAGGTTTACATCACGTTCAAACACATCAGTGATTTTCTTAAGATCCATATCAACACTTGATGTTTCGTAAAGTAATTCAGCTAATGCCATTTCTGATGGTGGTAGAGCCTTACTTTGTACCATTTCAGGTTTTGAGAAGAAAAATCCTTGGAAATAATCAAACCCAAGCTCTAAAGCTTGTTGGTAAATTTCATAGGTTTCTACTTTTTCGGCAAGTAACTTAATATGTGAGTGCGGTTTTAAATCGTTTAGAACCGTTTTTATTGTATCTATATCGGATGCTAAAAAGTCTATTTTAATAATATCAATAAATGGGTAAAAATGACGCCATACAGGTTGATGAATATAGTCATCAAGAGCAATAGTGTAACCTTTATCTTTTAAATCTTTAACGATAGCTAATAAACGCTTACCAGGCTGGATAGTTTCAAGTATTTCTACAACTATAGTGTCTTTACCTAGTAGTGTAGGGTAACCCTTTGATAGTGTTTCTAGGGTGAAGTTTATATAGGCAGGTTTATTGTCGGTTAAATCTTCTAAACCAAAATTAAACTGGCTACCCTCTATAAGTCGTGTTGTTGCTTCGTCACCATCTATATCGGGAAATACGTTATCAACGCCATCACGAAATAAAAGCTCATAACCGATAAGTTTTTTATCTCTATCTAAAATCGGTTGACGTGCAGCGTAAAAATACATAAACAGTTCCGTAAGAGTGATGTAATTAGGTATTGTAATAATATATGGCAAAAGATTCAAAATAGCATTACGTATATTTGCATGATTAATAAATTATCATTATAAATTAAGGTGTTTCTTCTATTTAATTTATTATATTTTACCAATTCGCTTTAAAATTATTCAACATGAGTATTTTTGTATCAGCTGGAAGCAACAAGTTGGAGATTTTATTGTTAGGCATGATATAGTCAGCGAGAATGGTTTTTATCCTAATAGTGTCTTTATTATAATATTTTAAGAGTCAATATTCGGATCAAGAGCCTGTTATTAATAATTATGCGGAGGCTAATTTGGAAACAGGAATGATTATTTCACTAGCATTATATTTTGTTGTAATGTTAGGTATCGGACTATATGCATATAAGCAATCTACTGGCGATGTATCAGGTTACATGTTAGGTGGACGAAATCTATCACCAAGTGTTGCTGCACTATCTGCAGGTGCATCTGACATGAGTGGCTGGATTTTAATGGGCCTACCTGGTGCGATGTTTGTTACTGGTTTTAGTAGTACATGGATAGCAATTGGTTTGGTGATTGGTGATTGGTGCTTGGTTAAATTACCTGTTAGTTGCACCTAGATTACGTGTGTACACTGAAAAAGCAAATGACTCTATAACAATCCCAGATTACTTCTCAAATCGCTTCAATGATAAGTCAAACTTATTACGTGTTGTATCAGCTGTTGTGATTATAGTCTTCTTTACTCTTTACACGTCATCTGGTGTTGTAGCCGGCGGAAAATTGTTTGAAAGCTCATTTGGTCTAAGTTATGAAGTGGGTTTATACATTACAACGGGTGTCGTTGTTTTATACACTTTGTTTGGTGGTTTTTTAGCGGTTAGCTTAACTGATTTCGTGCAAGGTTGTATCATGTTCATCGCACTGATTCTAGTGCCTACTGTTGCATACTCTTTACTTGAACAACCTCTGGAATCTACTTTACATAGTGTAAATCCAGATATGCTTAACTGGATTGGAGCAGGCTCTGCATTAGGTATTATTTCTGCAATGGCATGGGGTTTAGGTTATTTTGGTCAACCACATATCATCGTTCGTTTTATGTCGGTACGTAGTGTTAAGGATATGCCTAAAGCTCGCCGTATTGGTATGACATGGATGATTGTTGCTGCCCTTGGTGCTGTTGGTACTGGTATATTTGGTGCTGCTTATACTTATGAAAATAATATTGTAGTTGAAGATCCTGAAACGATTTTCCTAATTCTTTCTGAGTTATTGTTCCACCCACTTATTGCTGGCTTTTTACTAGCTGCAATTTTGGCTGCTATCATGAGTACTATCTCATCGCAATTGCTAGTAAGCTCAAGTTCATTGACTGAAGATTTATATAAAACATTTTTACGTAAAGATGCTAGCGACTTTGAATTAGTTACTGTTGGTCGAATTAGCGTTGCATTTGTTGCCCTGTTTGCAATTTATTTAGCGTACGATAGAGATAGCTCTATTTTAGACCTAGTAAGTAATGCATGGGCAGGCTTTGGTGCTGCTTTTGGACCACTTGTATTGTTTAGCCTTTATTGGAAACGTATGAATTTTGCTGGCGCCTTATCTGGTATGTTAGTAGGTGCGTTTACAGTGCTTGTTTGGATTTATGGTCCGTTTACTATTAATGGTGAAAGTTTAAGTAGCTTTATGTATGAAATAGTACCTGGCTTTATTTTAGCGAGTATCGCAATTGTTGTTGTTAGCTTAGTAACAAAAGAGCCAGAGCAAAACATCACTGCTTTATTTGATGAAGTAGAAAAAGAGCTTTAAATAGCAATTACTATTCATTTCAAAATGAGTAGTAAGTAATACCAATCCGCGATAATACTTAATCATTTTGCGGTGCTAAACGTGTTGCTACCGGCGTTAAAAAATTATCATTTAGAACAACTAAATATCAAATTTTTGCCTAGCTATCAACACGTTTTTCCATCCTCAAAATAGATCACTTAATTAAGCGAATTGGTATAATAAAAAAGGGAGCAACTAAGTTGCTCCCTTTTTTATTTAGTTTGTCCCGTCCGAGGAGAGGGCAATCTACGAGTTAACTTGCTTTTTTATCGTTGTTATCTTCAATTGATGCAACGTTATCTGACTTTTTACTTTTTGCTGGCGCTTTGGTAACAACTGGATCTTTGCCGCCCTTTAATATGGTCATAAAGTCATCTTTGCTTTTCGCTATTTCTAAGGCAAGTGATTCAATTTGTTGCTCACTAAGCGGTACGTCTACCTTTTCTAGCATTAGCTCAAGTGATTCTGCTATATCGAGCATCTTGTCATAAGCATCAGCTTCTTTTTTGGTAGTAAACGTCATACGCTCGACTCCGTTTCGTTCTACAACATATTTAACAACAACAGCCATGATTTCTCCTGCAAAATTGCTTGGCACTGTGGTTTGTAAAAACCATTAGATTACTGTTTTTATGTACAGTAATGGTTTGGGCGTAAATTTGCAAGCGCGAAGTATTAATTTTTAGGTGTCTTAAATTTGACAAAAAACGGTAACTTTACTTTAGTTAAGCAATCACTTGTTGTACCAGCTGCATTTTCAGGATTTCGGATCATAGTGATAATGCGTTTAGGTACACTTTAAATGATGAGCTTTTCAGTTCCTTACTTTTTGGTTTTCCTGAGCAACATTCAAAATTAAGAAAAGAAGAATAGGGACAAGTTTGATGAAAACGTTAAAAAATTTATTCATAATAAGCTTATTATGCTTACTACCTGCAACTACCGTATATGCACAATTATCGGAAGTAACTAAGCAAATGCCTCAAGTTGAGACAATTAGTATAAATAATGCCGATGCAGAGATTCTTGCTAAGCTACCAGGTATAGGTAAGAAAAAAGCGCAGGCAATAGTGGACTTCCGTGAAGAAAACGGCGAATTTAAAAGCGTCAGTGATTTATCGCAAGTTAAAGGAATTGGTAAAAAACTATTAGCCAAATTAGAGGGGAAAATTTCACTTTAATAGCAGTAGATAACAATCAGGGCGCTATGCGCCCTGATTAAATTGTTTTAATGCATCGCTTAAGTGTTTTTTAGCAAAGTTGATTTCAATAGGTGTTGTTAAAAGTGGGTAGCAAAGTCCGCCGAGTATCAAAAACGGGATTAATATCCAACCTTTAAATACCGTGAATATTAAAAATAGTGGACTTAGTAATATTAATTTAATAATACGCAGTAACACTTTATCAGTTGGCGATAACATACTTAAAGAAAGTGCTATTACGTCTTGGCGCTTGCGTACTTTTAGATGTTTAAGCTCATCTAATTGGCTTGAAAAAAATGTAAACATATCAAATCGACTTTTTAATTAATAAACGGCCAATAACTATAATAAATAGTGTTAGTGAGAAAATCCCAAATATAATTTCCATCCAAGCAGGCATGCTCAAACCAACAAACTGCCAATCTATATTTCCACAATCCCCGGTCGCCTGAAAAAAGCTAGGTATCCATTCATGTAACGGCATAAACGATGGGAAGTTTGGTTCAAACTCACAGCTAAATGCAAAAGGGTCTGTGGTGGTTTGCATATCAATATGCTCGCGAGCAATTAAATATCCCCAAACACTCGATACACCCCAAATTACATACGCTAATATACGAACTGCTTTGCTCTGTGGTTTAGTAGAACCTACAATACCTGCGCCTAATAGACCCAGTACGGCTGTACGTTGATATATGCACATTATGCAAGGCGCCAATCCCATTTGGTATTGAAAGAAAAGGGCGGTCACTTCAAGTAAAAAAACGATAGCTGTAAATAAAAGCCACGGGGTACGTTGGGTGGGTAATTGCGCAAGCCAGTTCATAAAAATTCCGCGTTTAAATAAGACGTTAGATTATGACCTAGGATAATGTATGCGGCAACAAAAAGGAAAAAAAAGCTACCGAAGTCGCTTTTTATAAGATGAAATTTTTGACCACTCAATGCAGCCTCAGCAGAGGCTACATGACGCTCGACTTAGTTCCCATTGATACATAAGCTTAGTTATATCGCTTACTTATACAACATTGGTACATTGCCTAATCAATTCTTTAAAGTTGCGGTTAGAACGCTCTGTTGCATAGGTGTTCCTTTTTAATGTACTTATGTGTTTTAAGTTGATTCAGCTAGGTATGGTGTAAATAAAATATCAATAATTACAATGTACCTACAATGAATATTGCTCTGTATATTTATACATTGTAGCGATATTAGAGAAACCTAAATTTTATTATTTATTAATCTTTAATTTCTACTCATTTGCTTATTAATATACCTGACTTTACTTGTTAGTTATGCTTCGTCTGGTACAATCAGTCAGTTATTCGTGTAAAACGATGAGTGTTGATTAATTCGAGTGGGAACTGGATGAGAATTTTTAAAGCGAAAAGCCCAGCAGGATTTGCTGAAGAATATATAGTTGAATCTATTTGGAACGGCGATTTCCCTCCAGGTTCAATTCTACCTGCCGAGCGAGAACTTTCAGAGTTAATTGGTGTAACAAGAACGACCTTGAGAGAAGTATTACAGCGTTTAGCACGTGATGGTTGGTTAACAATTCAGCATGGTAAACCAACAAAAGTAAATAACTTTTGGGAGACGTCTGGCTTAAATATTCTTGAAACACTTGCGCGCTTAGATGAAGACAAGATGCCAGAGCTGACAGATCAGCTTTTATCTGCACGTACTAATATTAGTGCTATTTATACACGTGCTGCAATTAAGTTGAATCCTGAACGTGTAATTGAAATTTTATCACAAAGTCATGAGCTAGAAGACACTGCGCAGGCATTTGCTGACTACGATTATAAAGTTCATCACGAATTAGCCGTTGCGGGTAATAACCGTATTTATGTATTAATACTCAACGGTTTTAGAGGTTTTTATTCAAAGATTGGTTGTCATTACTTCTCTGATGCCGGAACTCGTGAACTTGCTCGTCAGTTTTATAAAGATTTAACAATCCTGGCAGAAAATAAAGAGCACGATGGTGCTATTTCGATGATGCGTAAATACGGTCATCAAACAGGTGAGATTTGGCAAAAAATCCGTGGCGATATGCCCTCAGATATAATGGATTAAATCTAAACGAGAAGCCTGCATTTGCAGGTTTTTTTGTACCTGTAAAATTAATATCACATATATGAATTTTTAAACAATTTAATGTATTAACCCTTCTTCAGTAACGTCAAAAGCTCTACCTAATTACAACGTGATTTACACTTCAAAATAGACCTATTATTCAAGCAGATTAGTGCAAGTTGTAAGTGTTCGTTATTTTCGATTGCTCACATCGTTAAATGCGATTGTTCTTTTGTAGTGAATAACTCTAGAATGCCAATTAATTATATGTGTGCGCTATTGGTTTTTAATTTTTAGCGCCCATATAAGTACCAGCATTGCGAAAGCAATTGAAAACAAACTCAAAATATTTGGAGAATAAAATGGGTGTATTAGTAGGCCGCCAGGCACCAGACTTTACCGCTGCAGCTGTTCTTGGTAACGGTGAAATTGTAGATAGCTATAACCTTCATGAAACAATTAAAGGTAAAAAAGCAGTTATCTTCTTTTACCCACTAGATTTCACGTTTGTATGTCCTTCTGAACTTATTGCATTTGATAAGCGTTTTGAAGAGTTTCAAAAGCGTGGCGTAGAAGTAATTGGTGTTTCTATCGATTCACAATTCTCACATAACGCATGGCGTAACACTGCTGTTGCAGACGGCGGTATTGGTAAAGTTCAATACGCACTAGTTGCAGATGTTAAACACGAAATTTGTAAAGCGTATGACGTTGAGCATCCAGAAGCGGGTGTTGCATTTCGTGGTTCATTCTTAATCGACGAAGAAGGCAATGTACGTCACCAAGTAGTGAACGACTTGCCACTAGGTCGTAACATCGACGAAATGCTTCGCATGGTTGACGCGCTAGCGTTCCACACTGAACACGGTGAAGTATGTCCTGCTGGTTGGACTGAAGGTAAAAAAGGTATGGACGCAAGCCCTGAAGGCGTTGCTAAGTTCTTATCTGAAAACGAAGGCGAGCTATAATTTAGCCCTTAGTTTTAAATAAAAAAACCGCCAATTGGCGGTTTTTTTGTGTCTTTTATTTAGAAAGAAAAGCTTACTTTAGTGTACAAGTAGCGGCCACGAGGATTATGCACAGCTGATGCATAACCGTATAAATCGCCATCGCCATCACCAATTGCAAATGGTGGCTCTTCATCAAATAAGTTATTAACACCTAAAGATATTTTAGCTGATTCAGTAATACGGTACGACGTTTGTAAATCAACAAGCGTTTGCGAGTCAATCATACGTGAAGTATTGCTATCAAAGTCTAAATTGCCATCAAAGTCGATATCAGGCGTATCTTCAAATTCGCCTACATAACTGATATTTACATTGGTGTTAAACTCACCAATTTCCCAGTTGGTTGAGAAAATAAAGCGATGCTCTGGGTAGCCATATTCACCCGTGTAATCACGACCATCTTTTTCAAACTTATCTTGATATGCCCACTCTAAATTAAATTTAAGTAAACCTAAGTCATCAAGAGAGTGGTTATAGTTTGCTGAAACATCAACACCAGACACTTCTTGCGATGATAAATTTTTAAATGTGCTGTGTATTTTTTGTATTGTGCCTAAGCTTGCTCCGCCTGTAGGAGCTAAACGAACACATACGGTACTATTTTGGTTACCACATTCTGCAGCATAAATAGGACCAAATTCTTCTTCATCGATTTTATTATCTTGAGTAATGCTCCATACATCAACACTTAAACCAAACTCAGCTGTTGGTGCCCAGATAACGCCCACGTTCCATGATTCTGACTCTTCTGCTTGTAAATCAGGGTTACCAGAGAACTCAATGTTGTAATCAAGTGCTTGGCAATCTAATCCTGTTTGTTCACAGCGCTGTGTATCAACAAAAAATTGGCTTTTTTGTGATGGACCTAAGCCTATTTGCGCTAACGAAGGCGCTCTAAAGCCTTGCGCCCAAGAACCACGAACCGTTACTTCATCAGTCGGTGCCCAGCGCAGAGCTATTTTTGGATTTGTTGTTGTACCAAAGTCGCTATAATCATCGTAACGACCGGCTAATTGTAGTTCGAGGTTTTCAGCAAGTGGGATTGAGAACTCAACATATGCAGCGTATTGTTCACGATCAGCAGAAGCTGATACTGATTCAGTACCAAATATTAAGCCACGTTGAAATTGATCATCAGGGATATCATTTACATCTTCTTCACGGTACTCAATACCGGCGGCCATCATTACAGCTTCGCCACCAAAACTAAACGCTTCACCTGTAATGTTAGCGTCAAAAGAGGTCATATGAGACTCACCGCGACGCACTAAGCTAGTTGTGATTCTGTCAATTACAGCTGGGTCGTTATATGTGCCACCGAATGGATTATAGTTACCGGCATCAATTTCTTGTTGTAAGAAATCGGTGCGTACCCAGCCTTGTGTACGATCGCCTGTTTGTAGTGATTTACTGCGACCTTTTTGTACCGCTGTCTCCCAGCTCCAATCGTTTATTTCGCCTTTTAACCCTGCAACAAAGCGTAAGGTGTCTGACTCAATGTCCCATTGGCGAGCGCCTGCATCTACTGTACGGTAACGACCAATTTGAATGTCTTCACCAAATGGATTGTTTGGGTGATTAGCGGGTACCGTAAGGCCTGCATCTTCATCAAGTGGTGTTGGTGCACCTGCAGCGACAGAGCTGTTATGCTGAACAGCCATTTCTAAAAAGCCAGTAATGCCGTTATCAAAGCGGTATTCAAATTGTGAAATAGCGCCTACACGCTCAGATGCTGGGGCAACATATCCATATGGGCCGTAATCAAATAAACAGCTACCACTTGAAGTTGCATTTTCAGCAGGACAGGCAGGGTCGATTGTTTTAACGCCATCCACATAAAAGTAGCCTGGGAAACCACGAGATGAACGGAAATCTTCACCACCATAAGGTGCTTGGTTTGCAGTGCCAAGGCTGCCCATTTCATCAGAAGAAAGAGATGTGTTTTTAAAGTAATCGATAATAACAGATGCACTACTTTTTTCGCTTGTTGTACCCCAAACTAGGCTTGCTGTTGTTTCTTCATAATTTGGACCATCCGTACCGCCATAGCCTAGGTTAATCTCAACACCATCAATATCTTTCTTTAAGATAACGTTAACTACACCCGCTACTGCATCTGAGCCATAGATAGCTGAAGCGCCATCTTTTAGTATGTCGATACGCTCAATAGCAGAAACAGGAATACTGTTAATATCTACAAATGAGTTGGTGATACCTTCAGCAAAGGCACTAATTGATACACGGCGACCATTAATTAATACCAGTGTTGCATCGGCTCCTAAGCCACGTAAGCTTACTGCAGCTGAACCGTTAGCGGTTGAATCTTGGTTGTTACCACGAGTAGAGAAAGTACCGCTACCTGCTACAGGCATTCTTTCTAGAAGTTGCTGTAAATTATCGTAACCCATGTTTTCGATTTCAGCTCTACCGATTGATTGTACCGGAGAAGGCCCTTCAATATCAGTTCGCTTAATACGAGAACCAGTAACCTGAATTCGCTCTACTTTTTTAGCTTCTTCTGCTGCGTAGGCTGTTGTTGTAAAACCTGCTGATAATGCGAGTGTTGCGCCCACAATAATGCTTGGTGTAAATGCAGTTGATTGCTTCATCCTTAAGTCCTTGTTGATATATTATAAAATTATTTGCTTAACAAGCGCGGGTATTAATATCATGTAACTTAAGTGTTAGCAATTTATCTAGCGTCAATTAACTTGGCCGGTTCCGCGTCAATTATCGTGGCCGGTTGACACCGAATTTCATTTGCTCTTAT